>JANYCL010000498.1 GCA_025360355.1 Sphingobacteriaceae bacterium | reverse complement strand
AGCAACTAAAATTGCAGCAATAGAACTAATAATTGAAAAACCGCCTTTATCTAAGTGATGAACCTTGTCAAAAAATAAACTTATAAATGGAATTGTTAGTCCCGCGCCAGTTGCGATGATAAGAGTGGGAATTAATCCTTTTATAATTAAATACCAATTTGTGGGTTGCGGTTTAATTCCGGGAATAAATTTAGCAGGCTCATCAACTTTCTCAGTAAATTTTGTTTTCAATAGAAAGAAAATTCCGCCAAAGCCCATTACTGAAAAAATAATTAAAATGATCTTTTCATTAAAAAGTGTTGGGTTGATCGAATCTAAAACAGCAATAACAATTCCGCTTAAAATTCCGCCAAAACTCCAGGTGCTATAACTTAGTGCAATGCCCGCGGTTTGATTTTCTTTGGAAGAATTACGTAATATAAAAGGAGATACCGGAATTTGCATGAATGTAAATGAAGCGCCCCAAAGTAAAAGTGAAGTAAAGATCAGCCATTTTACTTTTAGGGCGATGGCAAAAACAATTACCAATCCAAATAAGGGCACAAAGATGGAAGACAAATAAAATAAGGGAACTAACGGTTTTCCTTTAATTAATTTTCCAAATGGTAAGGCTAAAACAAACACACCTAAAAAACGGAATGTTATGTACAATGCAATATCTTCATCACTAAAACCTTCCCTTGTCATGTACAACGGTAATATGTTCATGAAGGTTACATTAACGAGCTGAATAAAAAATTCCGCAATAATAACATTGAGAACTTGTGGTTCGAGTTTTTTATAGTCGTTGAGGAATGAGAACATATTAAGAGTTCTGTAAAATAATTTCTAAATACGCTTTTATCTTTTCCAGATCATCCGGACCAAATGTTTCATAGGTGTCCTGATTATTGAACCAGGTTAACTGTCGTTTAGCGTAATTGCGTGTTTTTTGCTTGATCAGATCAATGGCAGCGGCAAGATCAATTTCACCATCGAAATGCGAAAACAATTCTTTGTAGCCAACCGTATTCAACGCGTTTAATTTTTTGTTAGGATGTAAACTTTTTGCTTCTTCAATTAAACCATTCTTCACCATTTCATCAACGCGGTTATTGATCCGCTCATACAAAACATCTCTCTCGGTGTTGATCAAAATTTTTATTGTTTCGAAATTGCGCGTTTTTTTAGAGTTACTTAAAAAAGAAGAGTAGGGCTTACCGGTTTCTAAACAAACCTCCAAGGCACGTTGCAGACGTTGTGGATTATTAATATCAACTGTGCTGTAATAAGCGGGATCCGATTTTTCTAATTGATGTTGTAACCAACTTAAACCTTGCTGTTCGTAATTCAGTTTTACTTTTTCTTTTGTTTCCTCTGAAACGTTTTCAAATTCATCAACGCCATTTAATACAGCGTTAATATATAGTCCGGAACCGCCCACTAAAAAAACAAGCTGATCCTCTTCAAATAATTTATCCAAACATTTAATAGCATCTTTTTCGAAGTCACCAATGCTGTAATTATCGTGAATGCTTAAAGAATTAATGAAAAAATGTTCAGCTTCAGATAATTCTTGTTGAGTGGGTTTGGCAGTTCCAATATTCATTTCATTATAGAACTGACGGGAATCTGCAGAAATAATTTTACCTGAATAATGTTTAGCGAGTTGAATTGCTAAAGAAGTTTTTCCAACGCCTGTGGGCCCTGCAATAACAACAAGGTATTTTTGGTTGGGATTCAAATTAAAGCACGTTGCTGGTTTGCTCTTTTATTTTTTCTAATTCATCTTTCATTAAAACAACCAGTTTTTGCATTTCTGCATGATTGGCTTTCGAACCGATCGTGTTGATCTCTCTTCCAATTTCCTGAGCAATAAAATTTAGTTTTCTTCCACCTGAAGGTTCTTTCATTGTGGTTAAAAAATAATCTAAATGTGTTTTTAAACGGACTTTCTCTTCGTTAATATCTAATTTCTCGATATAATAAATTAATTCCTGCTCAAAACGGTTCGAATCTATTTTATCTGCACCAATAACTTCTGTTAAATTTCCTTTAATGCGGTCTTTAATTCCTGCAATTCTGCTTTTATCTAATTCAATGATCTTGTCAAGACTACTTTTAATAACACCAAGATGATCTGTAAAATCTTTTTCAATTGACTTTCCTTCTTCGCTTCTGAATTTATTCAAAGATTCTATTGCTGAATTAATTACTGTTTTAATTTCTTTCCATTCATTTTCATCTGCTTCCTTACGTTCTGATTTTAAAACATCCGGCATTTTTAAAACTTGATACAATACATCGGTTGCCGGTTCATTTAATTCTGCAGCTAATTGTTTTATTTTTTTGTGATAAGCTTTAGCGAGATCAGAATTTATTTCAACAGGAGTTTCTACAGCTTTACTTTCTACATAAACGCTAAGGTCAACTTTACCGCGCTCTAATAATCGTGTAATTTCGCTGCGTAATTCTAATTCATATTCGCGGTAAGCACTCGATAAACGGAAACTTAAGTCCATTCCTTTGCTATTAAGCGAACGTATCTCAACATTTACTGTTCGTTTTTCAAATTCTTTTGTGGCTTTTCCAAAGCCGGTCATTGATTTTAACATTATAATTAATTTAAGTTGATCATCATAATTAGAAAATTACATCAGCCATTTTCCTCCCGATGGCTATCGG
>JANYCL010000495.1 GCA_025360355.1 Sphingobacteriaceae bacterium | reverse complement strand
TACATTTCATCTGGAAAACCTCCAAAATCGTAAATAGCTTTTGGATTTGGATTTGTTGAAACAAAAGTGCCGCGCGTTAACCAATGAGCTGAAACAACTAAAATAGCTTTTGGTTTTGTAATTGTTTTTTGAATATTGTTTAGTGCTTGTGTAAATGCATTATCGTGTAGAGCGTGCATTGGATTACCATGACCAATAAAAATGACCGGCATACGCTCGGTGTTTTCACCTTTACCTAATTCATTTAAAATTGTTTCTGCTTTCGAAACTAGTGGTGTTGTCATAAAAAGTGATAAAGATCTTATAAAACCTTTTCTATCCATTATCTAAATTATCGCCGCGAAGTTTTCTGTAACGTTTGCGGGCTTCAACAACATAGATACTTCCCGGGTATTTTGTTAACACATCCTGATAAGCTTGTTTTGCTTTTTCAATATCATTGAATTTTTTCTCGTACAATTCTGCTAATTTAAATTGTGCATCGTCGCCATATAATTCGGTCGGATAGTATTCTAAAATATCTTTATACATTTTTTCGGCTTCCGGATATTTTCCAAGCTTAGTAAATATTTCTGCTTTCTTATAATTGATATCATCACCTAAAGTATGCGTTGGAAAAATTTTATTGATGCTGTCCATTTCCGCAATAGCTTCCGGATACTTATGTTGTAAGATCAAAAGATCGGCAGCAGCAAAACGCGCTAATGGTGCAGCGTTCGTATCAACACCAATGGCATCGGTAATTATTAACGAAAGATCAAGAGCATCATTAGCAATTAATTTTGTTGTTGAACCTTTTAAAACATCCGCTTGTGTTTTGGCCCATTTAAAATCGCCGGCATAAAAACTTAATTTTGCATTTCGGAATTTTGCTTCCTGACCAATTGGCTCAAACTTGAAATCTTTTTCAACTTGTGAATAAAGTAAAGATGCATCCCAAATAACATTCTTAATTAAGTAAATATCTGCTAATTGAATTTTAAATTCGGCACGGACTTGTTTGTCTATTCCGGGATTCGCAATTAATTCTTCAATTAAATTGACAGCTGCGTCTGGTTTGTTCAAATAATAAGTTTGTAAGGTGGCGAGATTTGCAATTAAAAGATTAGATAACTGACTTCCTTTATATTTATCGGCAGCTTTTAAAAATTTGGACTCCAGTGCAATTAATTCTTCTGATGTCGGATTTTGTTTTTGAGTAAGGTATTGATAATCACAATTGATAAGATCTATTGTGGCAACATCATAATATGGATTCTCAATTCCTCTATCAATTAAATATTGATAACATTTTTGAGCAACAATATAGTTTTCGTTACTCACACATAATTTGCCAAGATCATAAATACGGCGACCGTCTTCTTTTTCACGTTTATCCAAAGCTTTACTTTGTGTAAAAGCGCCTTCAAAATCTTTTTGTTGTTTCTGTAAGAAAATTAAAAATTCTGCAAAAACAATTTTATTAGGATGTTGTTGAATGCGTTTTACTAATTCCTGTTTTAGAACAGGATTTTTAAACCCGGTGCCTTCATCATCATAACCTAAAGCGTTCTGTAAAAAATTTTGTGCAGTTGTTAATTCGCTTTCCCTGAATTCAATTGCATCAAGATATTCATTGATCATTGCTTTCAGATCGCCTTTGCGTTTGTATACTTCTGCAGTTTCATAAAAATAAGGGTAATCAGGACTAGCCTTGCGTCCTTTTTTATAAGTTTCCAACGCAAGATCGTAAAGTTTTTCTTCCATGAAAGCATAAGCAAGTTGCTGAATATAACTTTGAATAGGAATTACTTCTTTTAAAGCTTTCTGATAATTCTCGTTTTCTTTTTTGGAATCATCCTGAGCTTTGTAAAGTTTAGCAATTTGAATGTAGATGTTTACGTTCTGCGGATTACGTTTTAGAATTTTCTTACAAATTTTTTCGGCGTGATTATAATCTTTAACGCCAACTAAGCCTGTATAATATTGTGTGAACCATTGTTCCGGTGCTTTGTCAAATAATTTATCTAAATAAGTATTTGCCTTTTCATATTCTTTTTGATCGAGATATTGCAGAGCGAGTTTGTCATCATTATTTTTTTGCGAAAAAATGTTTGTACTGAAAAATAAAATCAGAAGAATGAAAAGCGTATGACGATGAATCGAAATCACAATCTAAATTTACTCAAAATAAGAGTGAGATTTGAGACTAAAATAATGTTAAGGATTATTTTTTCCTGTAATGCGGCAAAACCTGCCTGTAAAATTTAATAACGCAACCCAAAAAAAGAAGCGACATCAATACTATGAAACGGGGTTTGTAACCGTTATCGTAATGTTTAATTAGCTCGTATGTTATAAAACTCAAGCATAACAGAATAAAAACTATATTAAAAATGTGGTTGTACCAGATCCCGGTTTTTTTAAGAATGATAAATAAACCGATCACAGCAAGAATAGGGAGTATTACCGGTAGATCAATATGCATGAAACGAAAGGTTAAATGTTAAACATGAAGTCATGGTTATAGTTCGGCAAGCTCACCACGAACCATTAATTCAAAACAAAAGTGAGAAGCACTTCTTGTCCGTTGCGGTTAAATTCAACTTTGTCTGCAAGATTTTTCATAAGGAAAACACCGCGGCCATTTGGTTTATCAATATTTTTTGGATCGGTAGGATCGGGCAGACCGTTATAATCAAAACCTTGTCCTTCATCGCTAACAGTAAATGTTATTTTTTTCTCCAGATTTTCAAAACCAATTTGCACTGATTTTGCAGGATTGTTTTTATTACCGTGATAAATTGCATTATTTACAGCTTCAGTAACTGCAATTAAAATATTTCCGAAATTATCTTCACTTACATTATAGATCTCACAAACATCTTCTATAAGGCGTTCCACTAATCGTAAATTATCTGCTGATGATTCTATTTTTAGCTTCTGGCCCTTCGCCGGTATCATTTACTTACGCTATTAAAATAATTATTTACTTTTTCTTTGTAAAAGGGTGTTAAACTCGGAGGCACGGTATTCAGTAACTCCAGTTCTTTTTCTTTCATTCTTTTATACTCTAAAAACTGGCTAGGGTTACTTAAATTCTCATTTTTTGCCTCATTACTTTTCCTTTTTTCGTCTTGTTCGCGTTCCCTTTCGGCCTTTTCGCTCTCTAAAAGCTTGGTCAAAATATCCTCCTGACGCTTCATGGTTTCTTGCGTAATTGCCTTATTTACAATGTCTTTCTCGGTTTGTTCCATCATATCAGCCAGATTTCCACCGGGGTTTTGTCCCTTATTTTTCATCTGATCCATCATTTGCATCAGTTGCCGCCTTAGAGCCTCTTGTTGAGCAGCCATTTTAGCCAATTGTTCCGATGGACCCGGCATCGGATTAGCCTGATTTTGTCCGCCTTGTCCACCCATTCCCATTCCGGGTTTTTGGCCGGGTTTCTGTCCTGGTTTTTCTCCCGGTTTTGGTCCTGGTTTTTCGCCTTTTGCTAAAGATTCTTTTAAGTCTTTTAATTGTTGATTCAATTGTTTTTGCATTTCACTCATGCTTGGCTTGTTGCCTGATGTAGGTTTTTGTCCTTCACCTGGTTTTTTTCCGGGTTTTTTGCAATTGCCTGAGCCTTTCATTTTATTTTTTTTCTTCTGATCGCTTTGCATTTGATCAAGCACTTCATTTAATAATAATGCTAAATTATTTATCGAAGTCATGGAGCCTTGCATGCGCATGCTTGCTTCACCGGGAATTCTATCCGCTAAAGCTTGCACTGTTTTTTCCATGTTGCTATTGATCGCACTTATTTCGCGGTTAACGATTGCGCTGATCTTCGGTTCTTTTTTACTAAGGGCAAATAAACTGTCTTCAATAATTTTTGCATCGTCCTGCATCTTTTTTTGCTGTTGCGGGATCTTGGTGTATTGCGGATTATCAACTCTTGTTTTCGCCATTGTTTTGATCAGATCTTCTTGCGAAAAAGAAAGGTTCAATAAATTTTCCAAGATCTGACGTAAGTCCATTGCGTTTTCTTCTTCTTCTTTATCCTGCATATCGCTCATCGCATCATCCATTTCTTTTTTCATCTTCTCCATTTCTTCCTTCGCTTCTTTTTGCGATTTGGAAGCATTCTTTTTATTATTCTTACTTAATTGTTCGGAACTCTTTTCCATTCCCTCATCAGCTTTTTTCTCTTCTGCTTTAGTATCCGGTAATTTATTCGGCTGTTCGAGTTCTGAATTTTTTTTGTCGAGATCTTTCAGGTCTTCTTTCAGTTTATCAAATTCTTTCTTAACATCATCTTGCTTTT
>JANYCL010000488.1 GCA_025360355.1 Sphingobacteriaceae bacterium | reverse complement strand
TCTTCTGTGCATTCACTGAGTGCACAAAACAAAGCAGAAAGGCGCTGATCAAATATTTTAAAACCTTATTCCTATTATGCATATATCATCCGTTTGTTCGGTTGATGATCTCCAACTGTTATATTCGCTTATAATTTTTTCTTCTGTAATGTTTTCATTGTTTAAAAGTTCTGCAAGTTTTTCTTTTCCGAATTCCTTTCCGCTATTGTTCTTCTGCGCAGCAAGCCCATTCGAAAATAAAAATAGCAGATCTCCTTTTTCAATTTGAACCGTGTGGCTTTTATAATCTTCGTTTTTTTCGGACACGCCTATTGCAACATCATTTGGTTTCAGTCCATAAACCGAACGGTTCCCGCTGGTATGAATAAGCAAAGTATTCTCATCGGTGTTTTTGTTTTTGGAAGAGATCCATGCCGTGTGATTTGCGCCCGAAAACTGAATTGTTTTTTCTGCTTCGTTAATTATGCAGTACGATAAATTAATTCCGCTGCTTTCGTTTTGGTTCCGTAAAAACGCACGCAGTTCTTTGTTTATATATTCAAGTATTTCTCCCGGTTTTTTCAGGCTTTCTTTTATGGCCCGTTTTAATATGTTGTATCCGGCAATACTCATAAAGGCGCCGGGCACGCCGTGTTTTGTGCTATCAGCTAATGCAATGTGAATTTTGTTTTGTTCTTTCTCAATAAAATAAAAATCGCCGCTGACAATTTCTTTTGGTATATAAACGATTAATGAATTTGGAAGGGTTTGCGTTATTTCTTCCCTGCTCATTAACACCGCGTCTTGCAATCTTTTTGCGTAATTAATGCTGTCTAAAATATCTTTGTTTTTGTGTTCTATCACTTTTTTCTTTTCTGTTATCTCGATGCTTGCGGTTTGTTTCTTTCTGTAATTCCGGTAGGAAAATAAGAGCATTATTAAAACGACTAGGGCAACCGCGAGCACGGTATTCCTTATTTGCTTTTGTTTGATGAGTTCTGCTTTTGCTGCCTTTTCTTCAAAGGCCCTCGCCTCTTCTTGTTTTTCTTTTTCGTGTTCCGCTTCAAAGGATGATATTTTTCGAAGCATTGTCCTGCTGTTCAGCGTATCGGATATTTGAACAAATCCTTTAAAGTAAAAATATGCGCTGTCTAAATTATTTAGCTTTTCATAGATCTTGCTTAACGCTTTTCTTGCTTCGCCTTCTATTTTCTTTTCGCCGATCGTTTTTGCTTCTTTTAGTGAATTCGTCGCAAAATGTTTCGCCTCTTTGTAATTGCCAAGTTCAAGATTACAGTTTGCTATGTTGAGTTGGTTTTCTGCAATGCCTTTCGCGTAATTTATGACTTCGTGAATTTTGTTTGCTTCATTAAATATTTCAATCGCTTCTTTGTGTTTTTTCTGGATCATTAAAGAAACTCCTTTTCCCGAAAGCGCCATGGATTGTGCTAATTTGTCTCCGTTGCCCACGGCTAATTCTCCTCCTCTTTTAAAATAATAAAGGGCTTTCTCGTGTTGGTTCATTTGTTGGTAAACGTTTCCAAGATCGATCGAGATTCCGGATTCTTCGTAGGTTCTTCCAAATAAAACCGCAAGCCTTAGCGCTTTATTTAAATTGGTGATTGCTTTTTTTAACTCGTTTATTTTTGAATACGAAATGCCGAGTCCTTCATAAACAATCATTATACTTATTGAATCTTTTATTTTTTCTGAGAGGCCGAGCGCGGTATAATTATTTTCGAGTGACTTAAAATAACTTCCTTCCGCATTGTTGATCAAAGAAATATTGTAATAGGTTTCAATTATTGAAATAGTGTCCTTTAATTCTGTTACGATCTGAAGTTTGTTATTGTATTGTTTAATTGCTTCCGGATAATTCCCAAGGTTAAAAAGAATTGCTCCCATCAAATTATACGATTTCCCCAAAACTACTTTATCGTTATTCGCTTTTGCCTTTGTAATCGTCTGATTTATAGCCCATTGAGCCTTGTCAAATTCTGATGTTGTATAATAAACCATTGAGCGTAAGTACTTTGCGTCAATTTCGTCTTTTTGATTTGGGTGATTTCTTAACAGATCTTCTGCAACATCTAAAAAATAAAACGTGCTGTCGTTGTGGTAAGAAATATATTCAGAAGCAAGCGATAAATAAATTCCGATCCGGGCTGTGTCTTGAATATTTTTTTGCTGAAGTTTTTTAAGTGAAGCAGAGATGCTTTCTGTGTTTTGCGAGTAGGAGAGGCCCGACAAAAAAAGTAATGGTATTAAATATTTGAGAGTGGTTTTCAATACAGAAACGCTTCAACCAAAATACTAAATAAACTTCTATGAAATTAAATTAAAGTCGATGAAGAGTCTTGCTTATTATTCGATAAAATAAATCGCCCTAAGCGTCTGCTTTATCTTTCTGTAGATATTTAAAAAGCCGAGGCGTGGATTGTTTTCATTATGTTTTGTTTGCTTAAACAAAAGCCCCCTGCTAATTCCTAAATCCTGGCAGCTGGTTCGACACATTAGTTAAGGAAAAGTGCAAACTGGCTTTTTGAAGTATGAAAAAATTACTCCGATTGTTTTTAGACAAAACCGATTTGTTTTATATGTTTTTAATAGTTCAATAATTGATTCTAGGGCTATAGCGAGGTTATATTATATAATTATAAGCGAAAATGAGCTTTCGGCAAGCTCACTATTAATTTCAACACCCCCTTTCGTGGATGAGCATTATTCCTTAACTAAAGACTAGGTCATATTTATGCATAGTGGATTTGTTTTCTGTTCATAGAAGCGCTAGGACTAATTAAATAATAAAGAAAGGAAAGAGGGCGCCCTGTAAGGATCCGGTTCGTTAAAAGGAATTTAAACC
>JANYCL010000468.1 GCA_025360355.1 Sphingobacteriaceae bacterium | reverse complement strand
AAACGGTTGTTAGATCATCAAATAGTTTTGCACCGTCAGTCGTTCTTAAAAATTAATGATTACTATGGTTCGCTTGCAAAAGTGACAACGCAGGATGTCCGCTATTCTATTAAATTACCTTTCAACGAAATTTGTGCAACACGACTTTCATTTATGTATCGTAACGACCGTTCTGTATTTGCATCGGTGGGTGATTTTTCCCTACCAAAGAAAAACATTTATGATAATTATGTGGGAGGACGTTTAGAATATATTTTTGATAACACACGGAAGCGCGGTTTAAATTTGTTTAACGGTGTACGTGCGAAAGTATGGGGGGAATACTGGCGTTTATTAAAAGATACGCGTCATGATCTGATTACTTTCGGTTTTGATATTCGTGGATACAAAAAAGTACATCGTGATCTTATTTGGTGTAACCGTTTAGCAGGAGGTACTTCTTGGGGCACTGATAAATTAATTTACTATTTAGGAGGGGTGGATTCTTGGTTCAATCCTAAATTTGACAGATCAATAAATGTTGTGAATTCTGATCAATACCAGTTTCAAACATTAGCAACCAATATGCGCGGCTTTAAACAAAACATCCGGAATGGAAATAATTTCGTTGTGTTTAATTCCGAATTACGTTTGCCGCTTTTCAGATATTTGTTTAACCGTCCTATAAAATCTGATTTCATAAATAATTTCCAGGTAATAGGATTTGGTGATCTGGGAATGGCTTGGTATGGTGTTAATCCGTTAAGCGATGAAAATACTTTGAATAAAAATATTTATTATAACAATCCAATTACTTTAACTATTTATAATCAAAAAAATCCATTGGTTGGTGGCTTTGGTTTTGGTGTTCGCTCGCGATTGTTAGGTTATTTTGTACGTGTTGATATTGGTTATGGTGTGGATGCGTGGAAAGTATCAAAATCAATTACCTATTTGTCTTTTACAACCGATTTTTAAAACCAAGATGCGCTAACCGAATTATGAATAGCATTTACATTTTACTTCTTCTAGGTTTATTAGCCGGAGCACTTAGTGGTTTGGTTGGTGTTGGCGGCGGAATAATTGTTGTTCCTGTGCTGGTTTATTTTTTAAATTATAGTCAGCAACAAGCACAAGGCACAACGTTATTCATGTTCTTATTGCCAATAGGGATCTTAGGTGTTATGAACTACTACAAAGCCGGCTATGTTGAAATTAAAACGGCGTTCATCATTGGAAGCACTTTTCTAATTGGAAGTTATTTCGGAAGTAAATTAGCCATTTCTCTCGATCAAAAAACAGTAAAACAAATTTTTGGTGTGATCATAATTTTACTGGGAATTAAAATGGTTTTTTGGAAATAGTGATCAGCGTAGAACAAATAAAAGAGCAAGCAGAAAAAATCTTTAGCACTGTGCTCGATGCGCGAAGGCATATACATCAACATCCTGAATTATCATTTAAAGAAATTGAAACGTCAAAATATATTTGTTCCTTATTGGATAAAATAGGAATTGAATATACAACCGGGCATGTTAAAACGGGAATCATAGCTTTGATCAAGGGAAAAAATCCGGCAAAGAAAGTTGTGTTGTTACGTGCCGACATGGATGCGCTTCCGATAACAGAACAAAATAAAACCGATTACATTTCAAAAAACATCGGAGTTATGCATGCATGCGGACATGATGTTCATAGCTCTTGTGCAATTGGCGCAGCACAGATCCTAAATACATTTAAAAATGATTTTGAAGGAACTGTGAAAATAATTTTCCAACCCGGAGAAGAGGTTTTACCGGGCGGTGCATCGTTGATGATCAAGGAAGGTGTATTAAAAAATCCTGAAGTAAACGTTGCAGTTGCGCAGCATGTATATCCAAGCATGGAAGTTGGTAAAGTAGGATTTAAGAGCGGAATGTACATGGCAAGTACAGATGAAATTTATTTAACTATTACTGGAAAAGGTGGTCATGCTGCAATGCCGGCTGATTATAATAATCCATTATTAATCGCCTCAGAAGTTTTATTAGAATTAAAAAAGAAATTCCCGAACGACGGAAAACAAAATATACCTACTGTTTTAGCTTTCGGAAAAATTGAAGGAGTAGGGGCAACGAACGTTATACCCGAAGAAGTAAAAATTGCGGGCACATTCAGAACCATGGATGAAAAGTGGAGAACTGAAGCGCACGATATCATTACCAAAACTGTTCTGGAAGTTTGCACAAAAAATAACGCAAAGGCTGATCTGAATATCATGCGCGGCTATCCGTTCTTAGTTAATGATAAAAAAGTAACTGAAAATTGCAGACAAGCTGCGATAAATTATTTGGGAAAAGAAAATGTGGAAGAATTACCGATGCGCATGACAGCTGAGGACTTTGCTTATTTTACTCAGGAGTTACCTTGTTGTTTTTACAGATTAGGTACAGGAAACAAAGCAAAAGGAATAACTTCAGGAGTTCACACCCCCACTTTTGATATTGATGAACAAGCATTAAAGATCGGGTCCGGTCTAATGGCGTGGTTGGCCATCAATGAGCTAAATACGGTTTAGTTTGAGTAAGATCAATACTGATTTCTGTTTTAATAACTAAAACACTCAATTCAATCATTTGCGGAAATCAGGTTTAAATTAAATTTTAAGTTTGCATCAAATAAATTTAAAATGAAAACATCCCTCAAAAATTTAGCACTTATCATTGCAATGATATTCGTATCAAAAACAAATGTAAAAGCAGTAAATGACTCAATTGTATTTTTCTTGTTCGATGATGCAAACAACAATGCCATTTACGAACCCGGTATTGGTGAAAAACCACTTATTAATTATTGTTTAACTCTTACTTATACCTATAACATCAGCGCAACTGGTTATGCAGGGGGAACGACTGATAATAACGGATATTTCCGGGTCAAAAATTTAAACAATCTTGTTTTACCTGCACAAAATATGTTGTCAAGAAATACGGGTGCACCATTTGATCAAATGTATGGCGCGTCTATTTTTGGGAACCCAACCAATTTCGCCTATAATACGGTACATAATATGCCTATATATAGTGTTTATGGTTTTAAAAGAACAAACCTTGGAGCTCTTGCGATAGCTAATACGCCGGGGTGGAGCGCTGGATATACATCTTATTGTCTTGGCAAATCTTCCTTATATGTAATGTCAAATGGTTACGCGCGAGATTATCTTGATGTTACTCCTGTAAACGAAGTTGTTACTTATACTGTAACGAACGGTATAATATCGAATGTATATACGAATACAGTCACAGTTACTTGGTATCCTAATTCCTCATGCAGTTGGGGCGGATCATATCTTTTACCTACTCCGCCCGAGTTAACTACATTGGGCACTTATACCCTTTATTACAATGGCACATTATATAGTAATATGGGAATTAATGATGGTTATCCGTATTTGCAAGGCATAGCGGTTATTGTAGATAGCTGTTCAACTGTAACAGGTAATTTAAGTTATGTGGATTGTAATGCTAATTGTTATAAAGATGGTGCGGAAATGTACGCGAATGATGAAGTGATCTTATCATCAGATGGAACATACAGCACCATGGCAATTCCTGATTATAATGGAAATTACAATGTTATTTCTCCTTTTAGTGCAACACAATATACTTTAAATGTTATTCCGAATTCTGGTTTTGCAATGACTTGTTCTGTATCGCCAACTTCATATTATTTTTCTAATTCGTTTACTAATGTTTCACGTTATGATCAGTTAGTTCAGACATCAGTTAATAATTTAGATTGTTATACCTATGAAAATAATCCGCACAGCGGAAGTTCGGTACCGGGCGGTACTTTTGTTATTGATTCGTATTATGGTATTTTACATCCTGCTTATTGTTCAAGTAATTCGGGCAGTTATTTCATAAAATTAGATCCGAATGTTCAGTTGCTTTCATTAGCAGCGGGGACACCAACAGGCAATACAGTTTATCCTTTAGCAAGCGGAGACAGTATCGTTTGGAATTTTACTGATCTGAGATTACAGGCTGTGGATTTTTACGGAACTATTTTCTCACTTAATTTAAAAATGAAGACAAGCGCAACAATTGGAAATAATTATTGTATCACAACCGGCGTTGCTTCTACTTACACTGAAACTAACATGAGCAATAACACTTACAATAAGTGCTGGGTAATTGGCGGACCGTTCGATCCTAATGAAAAAGAAGTTACTCCTGTTGGAACAACATCTTTAGGTATTGTGCCAATGACAACAAGTGAATTAATTTATCATATCGAATTCCAAAACTGTGGTACGGCTCCTGCGATCAATGTAAGGATTAAAGATCAATTGGATAATAATTTGCAGTGGAATACAGTAGAAGTATTAGGTTCAAGTTTTCCTGTGCAAACAAACGTTAGCGGTACAGGTTATATAGATTTCTTATTCGATAATATTTTATTACCTGATAGTAATGTAAATGAAAAGAAAAGTCATGGTTTTGTAACTTACAAAGTGCAATTAAAACCATCGCTTCCTGTTGGAACTACAATTAAAAATACCGCGGGAATTTATTTTGATTACAATGCTCCTGTAAATACCGGTACAACAATTACGACATTAAGTGTAACTGTTACAGGAATTAACGAACTTGCTTCTTCCGACTTAAAAATTTATCCTAACCCAACAACAGGAATTTTTATTATTGAAAATAAAGGTGGCGACATTCAAAAAATAAAAATATATAATTTGTTAGGAGAACAAATTTTGGTTGATAAGATCAGTAAGGATTCTAAACAGATCATCGATCTATCGAACCAAACAAAAGGTGTCTATTTTGTTGAAATTGTTGGAACAAATAATAACAGCGTTATCAAAAAACTGATAGTTCAATAAGCGTATTTATTGGCAATTTTTAAAAGGGACTCCATTAGGGGTCCCTTTTTGCTTTTTATACCTAAAAAAGGGGTATTTTAACATCCATTATAGCTAAAAATATACTATTTTTACTCCCCTTACGTTATTTAAAACGTTGAAACTGCGCAGTATCACATATTTAGTACTTTTTGCTGTTTTGGTATTATTCCAAAATTGTGGGACCAAAAAAAACACATTTCTTCACAGAGGTTATCACAACGTTACCGCAAGGTTCAATGGTTATTACTGGAGTTCAGAAGCTATCAAGGAAGGTGTTTTTAAAATTGAAGGAGCAAATAAAGATAATTACGACAAAATTTTACCGGTTTACGTTGTAGCAACTAACGAAGGAGCTAAAACTACTTTTCCTGATTTTGATAAAGCGATAAAAAAATCTTCACTGGTAATTCAACGTCACACCATAAAAACGAAACAAGATGTTGAAATTCCTACTGCCGGAAAATGGATCGATAATAATTGGATCAATATCGGCATCTCCCGTTTTTATAAACGCGAATTTTTTTCCGGAATAGAAGCTTTTGATTATGTTGTGCGTACTTATAAAACGAAAGACAAATACAAAGCTTTGTTGTGGCAGGCAAAAGCATACAACGAGATCGGTTCTGTTTCACAATCCGATCCTATCATTGGTTTATTAGCTAACGATAAAAAATTACCAAAAAAGATCAAGAGTCAAATTCCTGCATTAAAAGGCGATTATTTTATCCGTCGCGGTTTGTACAAAGAAGCTATTACTGTTTTAACAGATGCTTCAAATCAAAAAGGAATTTTACGAAAAGGTTTAAAAAGAAAAGAACGCGCACGTTATTCATTTATAGTTGCCCAATTACACGAGGAACAAAAAGAATATAAAAAAGCCCGGGAGTACTATGCGAAGGCCATTAGTTTAAAGCCTGCTTACGATATGGTGTTCTATGCTAGCATAAAATTAGCCAGACTAACGGACACCAAACACGGGAACGCTGAAAAAACAAAAATAAAATTACTGAAGATGACAAAGGACTCTAAGAACTCTGAGTACTTAGATGTTATTTATTTTACACTCGGTGAGATCGAAGAAAAAGAAAGAAACACCGATCAGGCCATTGTGTATTATAAAAAATCGGCGCAAAGCAGCGTAAGTAACCCTAATCAAAAAGCATTAGCTTATTTAAAGGTTGGCGAAATTAGTTTCGACAAATTCAATTATCCTGAAGCTGAGGCTTATTACGATAGCACCATTGCCGTGTTACCAAAGGACCACCAGAACTATAATAACATTGTTAACCGTAAAAATACCTTATCCACTTTGATCGGGTATATAAAAACCATTCAGCGCGAAGATAGTTTGCAGCGTTTAGCAAAAATGAGTGAGAGCGAAAGAAATAGGGCGATCGATAAAATAATAGAGAAAATTGGTGATGACGAAGAAAAACAACGCGAACAATTGGAAGCTCTTAAATCGCAGAACCAAAATCCAATAAACAATGTCGGTAATGCTAATATTCCCAGCGATAATATTACAGGAGGACCGGTCACTTTTTATTTTTACAGCCAAACAACATTAAGTTTCGGTGTATCTGATTTTGCAAAAAGATGGGGCAACAGAAAAAATGAAGATAACTGGAGAAGGAGTCAAAAAGGATTGACTATAGATAATACTCCTGTTGATAATGGTGTTACAGTTAATGGTTCAAACATTAACGTGAAAGTGCCATCAAAAAACAATACTAAAGATCCACGCAAAACACGCGAGTATTATTTAAAACAATTGCCGCTTACTGATACATTAATGAAAGTTTCTCATGCTAAAATTGTTGAGGCAGATTATTTATTGGGATCAACTTATAAGGAAGAATTAAATAATAATAAGCGTTCCATCGCTGCTTTCGAAGATCTGAATAACCGATATGCTGATCACAAATACAGGCTGTCATGTTATTATCAGTTGTATCGCACTTATTTAGCAGAGAACAATATGGAGAGATCTGATTATTATAAGAACAAATTAATGTCAGATTATCCGAATAGTGAATACGTTAAGCTAATTAAAAATCCTAAATACGCTGAAGAAAAGAATGCTGAGCGTAGTGAAGTGGAGAAATTTTACGAGAGTACTTTTAATTTGTATTCCGAAAAAAAATATGACCAAGCCATTTCGAATTGTAACGAAGCATTTACAAAATATGGTAAAACAGATTTCTCAGCTAAGTTTGAGTTTTTGCGAACTTTAAGTATTGGGTATTCAAAAGGTCCTGACTCGTTAATATTTGCATTAAATGATTTTTTAATTCTTTATCCAACATCAGAAGTTACGCCGCGCGCCAACGAAATTTTATTAGCTATTAAGAAAAATCAAAATCCCAATCTATTCAAAAGCGGGAACGATTCATTAAATCCGGCAGCAGCTGATACTTTTAAAATAATGTTAGACTCTCAGCATTTTGCTTTGATCATCTCACCCGACGATCCTAAAATGGTAAATCCTTTTAAGACCGCCATCGATAATTTTAATTCGGTTTATTATTCAAATAAAAACTTTTCCATAGCTAGTAATTTATTTGCAACAGCACAGCAAATGATCTTGGTAAAAGCCTTTGATGATGCAAAAGAGGCCTATGCTTATATAGAAAACCTTAAAAACGACCCCAAAATATATACCGGGGCTATTAAAAAAGAGGCCTTTACTTTCTTAATAATATCGGCCCAAAACCTCCCTTTATTCTATAAAAAGGCTAATGTAAACTCGTATACAGCCTTTTTTAATGAAGCCTATAAAACTGTGGTTCAACAGCCTAAGTAAATAATTTTGTCGGTTTAATTTAAAACCTTAACTTGCACTAAATTAACTATTTACAATATTTTATGTTAGGAATAGGAAACAAAAACGGAAGCGCAGAAGCAAGTGCAATTAATTTAATTGGACTCGGTACTCAAATTAATGGTGATATCAATTCGGCTGGTGATGTTCGTATTGACGGAACTTTAACCGGCAACATTAAGTTGAATGGCCGATTAGTTATCGGTCCGAACGGAAAAATAGAAGGCAAGGTTGTTTGCCAGAACGCGGAAATTTCGGGCGAAATAAAAGGCACTTTAGAGGTAATTGATATGTTAACCTTAAAACATACAGCCAGAATTTTGGGCGACATGGTTACCGGAAAATTATCTATTGAGCCGGGCGCAGTATTTACAGGAAGCTGCAACATGGGCGCCATTATTAAAAACATTAACGCAGCAGGTGAAAAATCAATCGCCACAAAAACCGCCTAATAATTACATCAAATATTCCACTATGGGCTTTCAAATGATCGCCATTATTGGACTTGGATGCTGGGGCGGATATAAACTCGATAAAATTTACCCAAATAAATTTCACATTTTCACAGTTGTATTAAGTCTGGTTTCTATTTTTGCCGCTTTATATTTTGTGTTAAAGGATCTCATAAAACCAAAAGATTAAATGTTCTCACAAACCAATAAAGCTATTCTTGTTTCGGCTTTTTTATCAATCATAATTTCTATCGGACTTAATTTCATTCCAGTAACTTTTACGCAGTCAAAATTTTGGTATGTAAGTGTTGCATTTCATGCTTTAACTTCTTTTTTACTTCATTTTTTATTATTCCGGAAAGCAGCTGACCCGCGCGATAATACTTTCAAGATCATGTTTGCTTCAATGGGGCGCTTATTGCTTTGTATGTTTGCCCTTCTTATTTATAAGCTGTGCGATAAGCAAAATTTCACCCAATTTGCGGTACATTTTATGGTCCATTATATTTTGTTTACAGTATTTGAAATCAGATATTTACTTAAGTTTATTAAAACCCAAAACAATGATTAGAAAGCAGATCTTAGCAATGGCACTTGTTTGTGCAAGCTCAATTATTTTTGCACAGGACATTAATAAAGTACCTCAATTATCGGGCCCTGAAATGACCAATAAAAAAGGCAGCGAATATAAATTTACAGTTGTAAAAAACTTGGATGCGACAGCCGTTCAAAATCAAAACATGACCGGTACATGTTGGTCGTTCTCAGCTTTATCTTTTTTCGAAAGTGAGTTGATCAGAATGGGAAAAGGAAAAGATTATAATTTATCTGAAATGTTTGTAGCACGTAAAGCCTATCCTTTAAAGGCAGATAATTATGTGCGTATGCATGGCAAAACAAATATTGGAGAAGGGGGAGGGTTCCCGGACGTTATACAGGTTATACGCGAATATGGTATGGTACCTGAAGAAGTTTATTCAGGAAAAAAAGATCCGAAAGAAAAACATTATCATGGACAATTAGAAGCAACCTTGATCTCAGTAGTAAAATCTACAGTTGATGAAAAAAGCGGTAAAATAGATTTTGCTGCAATGCACACTTCTGTTGAAAATGTGTGTGATGCGTTCTTAGGAAAAGTTCCTGAGAAATTTGATTACAAAGGAAAAAGTTATACGCCGCGCAGTTATGCCGATGCAACAGGAATTAAAGCTGATGATTATGTTTTCATAACATCATTTACACATCACCCGTTCTATTCGAAATTTGTTTTGGAAGTTCCTGATAATTGGAATTGGGAAGCGATGTATAATGTGCCTATTAATGATCTGAAAGAAATATTAAACTCTGCAATTCAAAATGGATTTACAATTGCATGGGCAGCCGATGTAAGCGAAAAAGGATTTATGTTTCAGGATGGAATTGCTATTGAACCTGCAAAATCATTTGCTGATATGACAGCTGATGAGAAAAAAAGCTTGTCGATGAAACCAACTCCTCAATTAAATATCACACAAGAACTTCGTCAGAAAGCATTTGATAATTATGAAACGCAAGATGATCATGGCATGCACATTGTTGGTATTGTAAAAGATCAGGATGGAACACCGTTCTATGTTGTAAAAAATTCGTGGGGTTCTGATCTGAATGAATGTGGAGGTTATTTTTTCGCGTCGGAAAGTTTTGTGTTGTATAAAACAACAAGCATCATGCTGCATAAAAAAGGATTGCCGGCACCGATCGCTAAAAAACTGAACATCACGCAATAGTTGATTTTATATCGATTTTCAGGAACTTAGCCAAACCCTCAAAGAAATGAGTGAGCCTCTAAATAATTGATTTTTAATTAATTACAAGTCAAAAATTCTTCTATTAACCTATCTTGGCTTTAAGTCACTAAACCTTTTGCATGGTTTTTGCGTCTTAGTGTATATAAGGCATTTTCAATCATGGCAATAAAACAACTAACTATACCAATGTTCCCACTTAATATGGTGGTTTTACCGGGAGAAACGGCGAAACTGCATATTTATGAGGAACGCTATAAACAACTCATTAATGATTGTTTAGAGAACGAAGCACATTTCGGCATACCATTTTCGGTGAACGGAAAAGTAAAAACACACGGCGTAGAAGTGATCATTAAAAAAGTAATTAAGATCTTTGATAATGGTGAGATGGATATTTTAATTCAGGGTCAGCGTGTGTTCACCATATTAGATTACTCTAGTGTATTAAAACCAAAATTATACGGCGCCGCAATTATTGAATACGAAGAAGGAGACGAAACACCAAAAGCAACTCAATATCTGCAAGAGTTAGCAATGGAATATCTATCCTTATCGCAAAACAAAATGGTTGATTACGAAACTTTTGATGCTGTTTCGCTTTATGATATTGCCAACTTATTACAACTATCAGCAAAAGAAAAATACCAACTTATATCCTTTAAAGAATTTGATGAAAAAGAAAAGTTCTTAGTGAACACTTTCCGTCAAGCTATTTGCATTTTCGAGAAGGAAGTTGAGTTAAAGGACAGATTTATCTTTAATTGACTTCGACTCGCACAAGCTTGCTCACAGGCAGCTCAGCCACCGTTTCCTTTTTAAACCTTCTTTATTATAATCGGTACCTGAGCTTGTCGAAGGCACTTCCAGAATACCACTTTTATCAATAAAACACCCACTTAATAAAAATACTGAACCACCTGTAATAAGATGGTTTTTTGTTGTTTATTCCCGCTATATCTTTATATCAGAAATTAAAACCATGCGGAAAATTTACATGTTACCTTATAGAATGTTTAACTTAAAAACTCAAGGCCATGAAAATTGTATTCAACAATTCGCAGAAACTAAACGATATAGTTTTTGCTAACCGCAACAAAAATTACGGCGCTTATGCTCTAAGAGCCGCTTACAATTCAACTATTTTTAAATCACTCAGTATTGTTTCATCAACTGTATTTTTATTTGCTATTGGTGTTTACATTTTTAGTAAAGTAATAGAAGATAAAAAAGAAATTTACCTTGGTACAAACGATTCCATCGTGACAATTTACGACGGACATCCTGATATTGAAAAACCAAAAGAACAACCTAAGAAACAAGGCGGCGGTGCAAAAACAAATGCCATTGCAACAGTAATTAATGATACAGCTTCAG
Organism: Sphingobacteriaceae bacterium; assembly: GCA_025360355.1. Classification (GTDB taxonomy): domain Bacteria; phylum Bacteroidota; class Bacteroidia; order B-17B0; family Aurantibacillaceae; genus JAHEYG01. The sequence goes on along the minus strand of JANYCL010000468.1, from coordinate 692 downwards.
TTGATAAAAAACCTGATCTTGATCCAAATAAAATCCCAAATCCTAATGGTAATTCAACAAATACCGGAACATTAACTGGAATTGGTGAAGGAACTGTTGCAACAACTTTTACTATACCTGAAATTCCAGAACCACCAACTGCTTTTCCGGTTGAGGATCCTGAATTTGAAGGCGGGCCAAAAGCTTTGCGTGATTTTATCGCGCATAATACAGTTTATCCTGACTTGGCCAGAGAAATAGGATTAGAAGGAACTGTTTACATCTCTTTTGTTATTGATGAGAAAGGACAAGTTGAGAGCAGTAAAATTTTAAAAGGTGTTGGTGGAGGTTGTAATGAAGAAGCAACGCGGGTAATAAATAAAATACCAAAATTTAAAAAACCAGGTAAAAATGCTTTAGGTAAACCTGTTAAAGTAATTTTTAACGTTCCTATAGCGTTTAAGATCCAATAAATTCTTGTTTGTTTAGTTTGAACCGCTGCAAGTTGATGAGTCTTGCAGCGGTTTTTTGTTGTAACTATTACAGAAAGCGCCGTTATATAAACATAACTCTGTTTAAAACCCCTTATGGCATAAAATTTACCTGCCTCTTTATACTCTAATTTCGTAGTAAATTTTTATTATGCTGAATTTCATTTTACAAGCCGGGATCAATCCTGCTGCTACAGTTGCTGCAACTGCCGATTCATTGAA
>JANYCL010000454.1 GCA_025360355.1 Sphingobacteriaceae bacterium | reverse complement strand
CATGCTTTCAATTGCGCTTTCTGATAACGCAATTGGGTTAGGATTTTTAAAAATGCAACCAGCAATGCAGCCTCCGATCACCATTCCTAAAGCAAAAATCAAATTCCAGGATTCTGCTTTCCAATCGTATTTAAAAAATTTTGCGTTTGTTGGAATACACGCCGCGCAAATATGACGAAGCGATGATGAGATACCAAAAGCTTTGTTGCCTAACAAAAGCAGAAGCGGCACCATTAATCCAATTAGAGGACCGGCAACGTACCATGGCCAGGGCTGAGTTAAAATATTCATATTGTTTTTATTATTAATTCAAATTTAAAATAATCCGTGTTAATCTGTGTAATCTGCGGTTTATTTTTTTGTTTTCTTTCTGGCATCAGCGATCGGACCAAACGGACCGTATTTATGTTGTTGTTCGGTAAATTTATCAGCGTAAGGACCAAATGGATGATCAACGGGTTTGCCTGCAATTTTTGGCCTGTCTTTGCTAAGATTTTTTTCAGGACGTGGCTGTGAATTAACAAATGCAGAAACATCCCAAGCTTCTTCGTCGGTTAATTGCGGCGAATCGAAAGTTGTGTTTTGCGGCATGTTAGATTTTACGTAACCTGCAAAGCGGGATAAACGAAATAATCCTGCTCCTTTATTATAACTATGTTCGCCCCAAATAGGAGGGTACTGGTACGTTAGTTGTCCATCATTAAATTTTCCTTCGCCATTTTCGGCATGACAAGTTTTACATTTCAACATGTAAATTGTTTTTCCTTTTTCAGGATCAGCGGGACGATCGAGATAAGTAAGTTCAGTTAAACCTACACCTTTTGGTTTTTCTCCTTTAGGGACATCTTTTCCTAACCATTTTATATAAGCAACAATAGCTTGCATTTCGCTTCCGAGAGTATCTAAGGCTTTTCCATTTAAACTTCTCTCAAAACAATCGTTCACGCGTTTGTAAATACTTTCCATTGTACCTGAACGTTCACGGAATTTTGGATATGTGGAAGCAACCGCGCTGTAATTATTTCCAAATGGTTTTGTTCCTGCATCTAAATGACAGTTCTGACAATTCATTCCATTACTGCTGTGCTGAAGCTTTCCTTTTGGTCCTAAATAAAAAGAGGTATTAGCGATGAGTTCTCGTCCGTAAATAATCTGTGCTGCATTTTTTTCGATTTTAATTTGCGTTGTGTCAGGAGCGATCCAAACGTCAACAACCGATTTTTTTTCAGGCGTTTCAATTTTTGTATCGGAATCTTTTTTAGAGAGATCTTTTTGTGGCGTAGGCAAACCTGTAATTTGTATCACAAGCAGAACAACAATGATCACAAGTAAAACAACAATGCATTTTACAAGACGTTGAATTATCTCAATGTAATTTTCTTCGCTATTGTGTTTGAACTCATCCATTTTTATTAATGCGCAATTTCGTTGTTGGTGTCGTAGTCAATTCCTTGTGATCTTAGAATTTTTGCGGCTTTCCATCCATAAAAAGCTAAATAAACAAAACATATCACGCCAACTAAATAACTCCATTGTATCCCCAATAAATTATCTCCTGCTAACCATCCTTGCAATAAACTGATGAAGCCGCCACCCATGATCATCATAATTAAATAACTTGAACCTTGATTGGTGAATTTTCCGAGTCCGGCAATTGCGAGTGTAAAAATGCAAGGCCAAAGAGTGGAACAAAATAATCCCACGCTAATGAATGCATACACACTTGTCATTCCATCCGCAAAAATACCAACGAACAATGCTGCAATTCCCAATAAAGAAAAAATAAGTAATTGTCGTGCCGGATTTCCTTTGCTTAAAATATCGCCGGCGATCATAACAACAATTACAAAAACATATAAGTAAAAAGGTGTGAGATCTTTATTTGCAATTTTATTTACCAATAAGAAAACACCGAAAGCGAGATAGGGCATTAAAAAACGCGCGACATGTTTGAAACCTTTGCTTAGATCAAATGCTTGCACGGCGCCCGTCCAACGACCGATCATTAAACT
>JANYCL010000421.1 GCA_025360355.1 Sphingobacteriaceae bacterium | reverse complement strand
GACATGGAAACGTGTGTCATCCTGAGCTTGCCGAAGGGCCTGACCGTTGGTGGCAAACTTATCAGAAGCTGTCGTAAATCCCCTCAATTGCGTTAAGTCGGTCTGAATGTATTTGTGTACTTTCAATGAATGAAATCATTCTTACTTTCAATTAGCGTTTTAATTTCGTCAGTTTTATTTTCCCAAAAAATAAATAACGGTAACGATGTTATTAATGCTATGTATAAAAAATACGATGGCGGAAAAAAATGGTACAAGTATTTTAGTTTTACGCAGGATGCAATTTTTTATAGGAATGATTCTGTTATTAAAACAGAAGTCTGGCATGAAGTTGGAAGTTTCCCGGGGCAATTAGCTATTAAATTTGATAAAAAAGACAGTAAAGACGGAGTTCTGTTTTCGGGGAAAAAAATTTACAGCATAAAAGATGGTGTTGCAAAAGAACCGAAACCATTCATTCACGATCTACTTTTAGTAGGATTTGATGTTTATTTTTTAAAGCCCGAAAGAACAATTCAGCTTCTGGATTCTTTGGGTTACAATTTGAAGTCGTTGCATATAGATGAATTTGAAGGCCGTAAGGTTTATGTTATTGGTGCTGAAGGCGGCGATGACAAAACTCCTCAATTCTGGATCGATGCTGAGCGTTTTTACATGCACAGGATCGTATATAAAAAGAAAGATAAAATTACTGATTGTGTTTTTGGTGATTATGTAAAAACGGAAGGTTATTGGGTGGCAAAAAAAATAAGTTTCAAAAGTAATGGTCAGTTGCAGGTAATAGAAAAATATTATGATCTGAAATTCCCAAAAACTTTAGATCAAAATATTTTTGATCCGAATAAATTTGCCGAGACAAAGTGGTAATTAAATCTTAAAGTAAACCTTGATCAACCATATTTTATAGAGCGGATCTATAAATTCTAAAGGACCAACAGTATCAATTATCTCTTTATTCTCTAGTGCTTCCCTAATGCGGATCACGTTGGCCGATGTTCCTAATTTAAATGTGTTTATAGTTTCAGCTGAGCTGAATTGTTTTACTTCGTTACACATTGCTTTTAAAAAATTCAATTGCGAGTTGGTAAGATTGTCTGTTTCGCGCTGGTATAAGATCGTGCTGTGATCTAATAGATTCTGTAAAGCACGGCTTATGATCTCCTCCGAACAGTTCTTTTGTGTTAGAAGCCAAGCCTGCTGCGATAATTGTTGTACAAAGTAGGGATGGTTCTCCATGAACATTGCAATTTTAGCAGCGTGAAATGGTTCTATGTTTTTTCCCGTTTCCCTGAAACGTTTTTTAATAAAGCTAACCCAATAATTTTCTTTGATCTTTTCGAGGAAAATAACATCACCGAATTTGTAAAATGGTTTGGAAGGACTCGAAAATAATTCCATTAGTAAATGACGTTTACTCCCATATAAGCAATACGAAGTTTGTTTATGATGCTGCCAATGCGCACGTAATTTTTTCTGGAAAGCAAGAGGATCGTCGAAAAATGAAATGTTTTGGAATTCATCAATACATACTACAAGTTTTATTTTCTTTACCCTACAAATAGTTTCGGCCAGGTTTAATATTTCTTCGGGAGCTTTTTTAATTTCTTTCCAATCCAATCCCACCGAAAATTCATTATCAGGATTTAAACCGATGTTAAATTGCGGGATTATTTTTTTAAATAGTTTTTTAGCTTGCGTTATCCGCTCTTCCCATTTACTGGAAGTAACTTTAATCAGTTCTTTCACATAAGCCTCATAAAACTCCTGCTCGGTGCGGATATTGAACAGATCGATAAAACAATAACGTATGTTTTTGGTTTTGTTACGAGGATGCTCGGTTACTTTTTTAACTAAAGAAGATTTACCCCAGCGCCTCGGTGATATGAGAATGGTATTGATGCCCACATGAAAATTCTGAAGGAGCTGCGTAGTTTCTTTCTCACGATTAGTAAAATCCGAACCACTGGCAATTTTACCAAACATAAACGGTGCATTATCCCTATCGTTTTTCACACCATAAAGATAAGTAACTTTTATGTAACTTACAAATTACTAAGTTACATTTTTGTAAGTTACATTTTTGTTACTTTTTGAAACTGGTCAAAAAAAGAGCCTTATCGGATGGATAAGGCTCTTTAATATTGAACAAAGGTTTATTTATTTTCAGTTTCCTTTTCAGGTTTTGGTAATAACACCTTACGTGATAATTTATACTTTTTAGTTTTAGGATCATTACCCATGAACTTCACTTGTATTCTATCTCCCTCTTTTAAAACACCTTCTAAAGTGTCAAGGCGTTTCCAGTCTACTTCACTAATGTGTAATAAACCTTCTTTACCTGGTAAAAATTCAACAAATGCACCGTAAGGCATAATTGTTTTTACAGTAGCATCATAGATCTCTCCTTCTTCCGGGACAGCCACGATCTGCTTAATACGCAACATAGCTGCGTCAATAAAGCTCTTCTGCTCACCAAATATTTCCACAATACCTTTACCATCAACTTCAGTAATTGTTATAGATGTAGTAGTTGCTTTTTGCATTTCCTGAATAACTTTTCCGCCAGGACCGATAATAGCACCAATGAATTCACCTGGAATTTCAATTTTAGCAAAACGCGGTGCATGTGGTTTGTAATCTTCATTAGGAACTGAAAGTGTTTTTAAGATCTCACCTAAAATATGTAAACGTCCTTCTTTAGCTTGATTTAAAGCTTGCTCCATTACTTCGAATGGTAAACCGTTTACTTTAAGATCCATTTGTACAGCAGTAATACCATCTTTAGTACCACACACTTTAAAATCCATATCACCTAAATGATCTTCATCACCTAAGATATCAGATAGAATAGCAAAATTATTTTTCTCATCAGTAATTAAGCCCATCGCAATACCCGAAACAGGTTTTACTATTTTAATACCGGCATCCATCATTGCTAAAGTTCCGGCACAAACTGTTGCCATACTTGATGAACCGTTACTTTCTAAAATATCAGAAACAATACGGATAGTATAACCCGAATCAACCGGAACCACTTTTTTAAGTGCACGTAAAGCTAAATTACCATGACCTACTTCGCGGCGACTAACACCACGGTTTGGTTTTGCTTCACCAGTACTGAATCCCGGGAAATTATAATGTAAAATAAAACGTGCTTCACCAATAAAGAAAGCACCATCTAATTTCATTGCATCTTTTGGTGTACCAAGAGTTACAGTTGTTAATGATTGTGTATCGCCACGTGTAAAGATAGCGCTACCGTGTGCTGAAGGTAAATATCCTACCTCGCTCCAGATCGGACGGATCTGATTTGTTTTACGGCCATCTAAACGGATCTTAGTATCTAATGTTGCCTGACGAACTGCATCGTATTCAACACCGTGATAATATTTATTTATTAAACCTTCGCAAGCTTTTAGATCTTCTGCGCTGTATTGTTTTTTAAATTCCTCTAATATTGCTTTAAAATTAGCTTTACGCTCACTTTTATTTGGATTAGCTGATTTTGCACACGCATAAACTTTATCATACGTTTCTTTAGCAACTTTTGCTTTTAAGTCAGCATCATTTGTTTCGTGATTGTATTCGCGTTTTGGTTTTATTCCAACTTTTTTAGCGAATTCATTAATTCCATTGATCTGTAATTTAATTGCGGCGTGACCAAACTTAATAGCTTCTAACATTTCTGCTTCGCTAATTTCGCTCATTTCACCTTCCACCATTGCTATATCTTTAGCAGATGCCGCAACGATCATATCAATAGTTGAAGTTGCTAATTGATCAATATCCGGATTTAAAACTAATTTCCCATCTATTTTACCAACGCGACACTCAGAAATTGGTCCGTTAAAAGGAATATCCGAAACTGCAATTGCTGCAGATGCTGCTAAACCAACTAATGCATCCGGCATTGTTTTTCTATCAGATGAAATTAAGCTTAACATCAATTGTGTATCAGCATGATAATCGTCAGGAAATAAAGGACGGATAGCGCGATCAACAATACGACAAATTAAAACTTCATAATCTGATAATTTTGCTTCCCGGCGAAAAAATCCTCCGGGAAAACGACCTGATGATGCGTATTTTTCCTGATAATCTACTGTTAAGGGTAAAAAATCTACACCTTCTTTTGCTTCTTTGTTACTTACTATGGTAGCTAAGATCATGGTATCACCTAATCTTACTACTACTGCTCCATCTGCTTGTTTGGCTAATTTGCCTGTTTCTAGAGTTACGATACGGCCATCGCCAATATCAAAACTGTGTGTTGTTCCTATTTGTGACATCTTTTTGTTTTTATGCCCCGGCGTTTCCGGTGCGGTTTATATTTATTTTATTTAATTTCTGTTTTCAATTCCCTCTGTCATCCTGAGTATGCCGAAGGGCGTCTTTTAATAACAAAGGCATTCCGATCGTATTCGAAATGCCCCAGTTAAATAAATAACATCCGTAAATTATTTACGGATATCTAATGTTTTAATGATCGCACGATAGCGATTAATATCTGTATGCTTTAAGTAATCTAATAAAGCACGGCGCTTTCCTACTAAATTCAATAGTGAACGCTGTGTTCCAAAATCTTTCTTATTATCTTTTAAGTGACCAGTTAAATGATCGATACGGAATGTGAATAAGGCAACTTGCGATTCAGCACTTCCTGTATTTTTTTCACTTCCACCGTGTTTTTTAAACACTTCTTTTTTTACTTCTGACGTCAGATACATATTTATCTCTTTTTATTATTAAATTCGGATGGCAAATATATGGATAATTCATCTATTTTAAAAAGTTTTTTAATTCAGGAGATTTCGTAAATTCGATACCGTATTTATTTTTAGCATTACTAATTGTTTATTATTTAACATATTGATTATCAAATAATTGAATTTAATTTTATTTTTGCTTTAAACCTCAAATATCAATATCAGTCATACAAAAAACAAAAACCCAAAATAATGAGATCAAATAAATTAATTTACGCTTTAGCCCTTATCTTTTTAGCTGGGACTTTAGTATTTACAGGATGTAAAAAACAAAAAGCATTTAAGAGTGAAAATGGTCAGGATTCAGCAGACAACCGCACTTCACAAAGCGAAAATGATAATGCTATTAATGATGTGAATCAGGTTATTTCTGATAATAGTTCGCTTCATGGCCGTTTAGGCGGTACGCAAAAAATTTCAGATCTTTTAGGTACTACGATTTGCGGGATGACGGTTAATACTGTTAATATTGCTAATGGAGAGGTTACATTAAACTACAACGGAACTACCTGTAGCAACCGTACACGTACAGGCTCTATACGTTTAACTATTTTAAGTTACACAAGTGGTGTAAGATGGAAAAACACAAATGCTGTTTTACAAGTTGATTATATTGGCTATAAAGTAACCCGTGCTTCCGATGGAAAAAGCGTTGAATTTAACGGAACACAAAATGTAACTAATCTTTCGGGAGGTACATGGTTTGATCTATTCTTTGGTCAGCCTTCTTTATCACATCAGGTTACAGGAAGTAATTTAAATGTAACATTTGAGGATGGTAAAACTGCTGTTTACAATATCAACCGCAAATTCACTTATACTTTACCGGGAGGTGTTTTAACTTGCACTGGCGAAGGTGTTGGTTTCAGTAATAACAGACCTAACCTCGAAAACTATGGTAAAACTCGCGATGGAGATAATTTTACAAGTCAGGTAACTACTCCAATTATTTGGAATTGGACTTGTGGCTGGTGGGCTCCAACACAAGGCGCGGTTGATATTAAAGTCGATGGTAAGTATTTCGATCTGAAGGTAACTTTTGCAGTTGATGCGAGTGGAAATATTGTAACTGTTGCACCTAATACTTGCGCTTACGGTTTTAAAGTTGAATGGACACTCAAGAGTAAAACAAACAAAAAGATCTTTGGTTACTCTTAATTAAATTTATATTAAAAAGAAAACCCTGAAGTTCATGCTTCGGGGTTTTTTATTGGGATAAACTTCCAATAACCCGCCTCTTTTACTAAATTTGCTGCCATGTTAGCGCACGAACTTTTAATAGCAAGCTTAAAGGAAGCACTCCAAAAATCATACGGCATTACCGCAAATGATTCTGAAATTCTTTTACAAAAAACCAGGAAAGAATTTGAAGGCGATTTTACTGTGGTAACATTTCCTTTTATTAAAGCTGCTAAACAAAGTCCGGAAGTTGTTGGCGACACACTTGGTAAATATATTTTAGCAAACAATTCCAACATCACTAAATACAATGTGGTGAAAGGTTTTTTAAATATAAGTTTAAGTAATTCTTTTTGGGTTCAATTTTTCAGTGGCTCACTAATTGATAATTACGGTTTCAAAGAAGCAAATTCAAGCGGAAGGACTATTATGTTGGAATATTCTTCTCCCAATACAAATAAACCTTTGCATCTCGGTCACATCCGGAATATTATTTTAGGATATTCAGTTGCTGAAATTTTAAAAACACAAGGACATAAGGTTTTAAAAGTTAGTATTATCAATGATCGTGGCATACATATTTGCAAAAGTATGCTCGCATGGCAGAAATTTGGGAACGGAGAAACTCCTGAGAGCAGCGGAATGAAAGGAGATCATTTGGTTGGAAAATATTATGTAGAGTTTGATAAAGCTTACAAAAAAGAAATTGCAGAATTAATTGCAAAAGGAAAAACAAAGGAAGAAGCCGAAAAACAAGCACCGTTAATTTTAGAAGCACAACAAATGCTTCTGAAATGGGAAGCAAATGATAAAGAAGTAAAAGAACTTTGGAAAAAAATGAACCAATGGGTGTATGATGGTTTCGATAAGACCTACTCTACTCTCGGTGTTGATTTTGATAAAATGTATTACGAAAGCAATACATACATTCTTGGAAAAGAAATTATTCAGGAAGGTTTACAAAAAAATATTTTTTACAAAAAAGAAAACGGAAGCATTGCAATTGATCTTAGTGCTGATGGATTAGATGAAAAAGTTGTTTTACGAAGCGATGGTACATCAGTTTATATTACACAAGATATAGGAACCGCGATCGAACGTTTCAAAGAATATCCCGACCTAAAACAATTAATTTACACGGTTGGTAACGAACAAGATTATCATTTCAAAGTTTTGTTTCTCATTCTGCAAAAATTAGGTTATGCTTGGGCTAATGAATGTTATCATTTATCTTACGGCATGGTTGAACTTCCCGATGGTAAAATGAAAAGCCGGGAAGGAACTGTTGTGGATGCTGATGAATTACTGGATGAAATGTTCAGTACAGCAAAACAAACAACACAGGAATTAGGAAAAGTTGAAGGCTTCAATGAAAAAGAATTAGAACATTTATATAAAATAATCGGCTCTGCTGCACTAAAATATTTTATGCTGAAGGTCGATCCGAAAAAGAAAATGCTTTTTGATCCTAAAGAAAGTATTGACTTTAACGGCAACACCGGTCCGTTCATTGGTTATGCCTATGCAAGGATCCAATCAGTTTTACAAAAAGCAACTGAAGCTAATTTTAAAATTGATCCTTCGATCGAATTAAATGAATTGGAACGTGAATTGGTAAAACTGGTTTACGAATTCCCCATGATATTACAGGAAAGTGCGAAAGAATATAGTCCTTCGTTAGTAGCTAATTACGTTTACGACTTAACTAAAACCTTTAACCGTTTTTACCACGATTGCAGTATTTTAAAAGAAGAGAACGAAGCCATAAAACAATTACGTTTGGCTTTAGCAAAACAGTGCGGTTACATTATTAAGACCAGCATGTTATTATTGGGCATTGAA
>JANYCL010000416.1 GCA_025360355.1 Sphingobacteriaceae bacterium | reverse complement strand
TTGGGATGGACTTTACGCGAATCTTACAACGTTTATCCGGTTTTAACGTATAAATTCGTGGACGATAATTTTCATAAGATTTCGCCGGTGGCTTTTACGGCTGCTATCGAAAAAATGACAGTTAAAGAAAAAACGATTTTAAAACAAAAACGAAAAGAATACAGATCAAAAAAATAAAAACTATTGAAATTAACATCCCAAATATTTTCAGTATTAATTTGTGTTTGCGTTCTCCATTTAAATGGGATTTCACAAAAACTATCAGCTAAAGATTACATAGAAAGTTTTAAGGAAGATGCTGTAAAAGAAATGTGTTTGAATAGAATTCCTGCAAGTATTGTATTGGCACAAGCGATGTTTGAGAGTGCGAATGGCAATAGCGAACTGGCAAAAAACGCGAACAACCATTTCGGAATTAAATGTAAAAAAGAGTGGTGTGGAGAGTCTTACTCAAAAGATGATGAAACAGAACAAGAATGTTTCCGGAAATATATTTCAGTTCTTCAATCCTATACTGATCACAGTAATTTCCTAAAAACCCGTCCGCGTTACGCTTTTTTATTCGACATTCCCGTTACCGATTATAAGTCGTGGTGCCTAGGTTTGAAGGATGCCGGTTATGCAACTGATCCGAAATATGCTAAACGCTTAATTGATATTATTGAGAAATATAAATTATATGAATTAGATAAACATCCGCTGATCGAAAAACCTGAATTCCCGGGAATGGAAATAGCCATGCCTGAATTGGATATAAGGGAAGTGTACCGATTTAACCGTGGTAAATTCATTATCACCAAACAAGGCGATTCATTTTTTAAAATTGCTTCCGAATTTAATCTTGAACTCGAAAAACTCCTCGAATTCAATGATATTAATAGGGGCGATAAAATTGAAATAGGCCAAAAACTATTCCTGGAATCTAAACGGGAAAGAGCTAAAGAACCTTACCATTTGGTTCAAAAAGGTGAGACTTTAAGGTCAATTTCCCAAATTCATGGTGTAAAACTGGCGATTTTATGCAAAAACAACCATTTAAAACCCGAAAACGACTTAAAACCGGGCGAAATTTTATATTTAAGAGGCAAAAAGCCTTTTGAAGCCCTGCATCTTACCTCAGAGGGGAATAGTTTTAAATAAATATTCCAGCGGTTTTCCCCTAAAAACCTCCCATTTTTCGGTTATTCTTTTATCTTTGCAATCTTAATTTTTGATAAATGAGCGTATTAGAAAAAATTCGTAGTCGGACAGGTTTATTGGTTGGTTTAGTTGGTTTAGCCCTTGCCATTTTTATTCTTGAAAGTTTATTAGGATCAAGCAGTACATTGTTTGGTTCAAATAACACAACAGTTGGCGTAATTGCCGGCGATAAAATTGATTACACACAGTATTCAAATAAAGTGAACGAGCAATTGAACATGGTTATGCAAAATAACCCGAATGGAACAATTGACGATAATATGCGCGGTCAAATTAATGAAGTAGTTTGGAATTCATTCATTTCTGAAAAAGTTGTTCAGCCCGAATATAAAAAAGTTGGTGTTTCTGTTTCTGAAGATGAATTATATGACATGATGTTAGTTCATCCGCATAAAATGGTTTTACAGCAATTAACGGATAAAAATACAGGACGTGTTCACGAAGTTGTTGGAACACCGGATGGAAATCTTGATCTTATTAAATTAAACCAATGGGTTAATGGAATGAACCCGGAAGCAGAACGCTTTTGGTCGAATCTTGAAACCGGTATTTCTGAATCACGCTTAGCGGAAAAATATGCAACACTTATTAAAAAAGGAATGTATGTTACAACCGCAGAAGCGAAACAAGTTGATGCAAATCAAAACCACATAATGTATGTTGGTTATGTGATGAAACGCTATACTGCAGTTTCCGACTCAGCTGTAAAAGTTGGTAACGACGATATTCAAAAATATTATAATGATCACTTATACGAATTCAAAAGTATCGAAACTACTCGTAAAATTGAATACGTAAGTTTTGATGTTGTTCCGAGCGATCAGGACATGGTTGACTTAGATAAAGATGCTAAGCGTGTTGCCGAAGAATTTAAAACTAAAACTATAAAAGAAGATTCAGCATACATTGCACAGGAAAGTGAGGGCGGACAAGTTACCATCAGCGATCTTAACAAAAAAACAATGATCATCCGCGACTCTTCTGTTTATACAGATCCTGCAGGAACTGTTTATGGGCCGTATAACGAAGGAGCTTATTTTAAAATTTACAAATTAGAAAAAATAAAATCAATCGCTGATTCAGCAAAAGTGCGTCATATTTTAATTGGACTAAAAGATCCAAGAACAAATAAAGAACGTCCGCTTGCAGTGGCAAAACGTATTTCAGATAGTTTATTGACTTTAATAAAAGAAAAGAAAGTTAGTTTTGATACCTTAGTTAAAACTGTAAGTGACGATTTAGGTTCAGTAGATAAAGGTGGAGATTATGGTTGGTTTGATGAGAACAAAGGATTTGTTGCTGAATTTAAAAATGCAGGATTAGAAGGAACAGTTGGAAATATTACTAACGTTCAAACACAATTTGGTTTTCATATCATTGAAGTGTTAGACGTTTCTAAAACACGCCACACAGCTTATTCTGTAGCACAGATCTTTAAATTAATTGCGCCAAGTGCTGAAACAACAAAGCAATATTACAAAGCAGCAAGTGATTTCTCAGGACAAAATAATACAGGAGATTTATTTGATGTAGCGATCGATAAACAAAAATTAAATAAGCGTTTAGCTGAAAACATTAAAGAAAACGACAAAACTTTACCCGGACTTGATGTCGCAAAAGATTTAGTTAAATGGGTTTATGCTGCTAATAAAGGTGATGTGTCGCCTCAAGTGTTTGAGTTTAAAGATAAATTTGTTGTAGCACATTTAACCGGCGTTAAAGAAAAAGGAACTTTACCATTAGATGAAGTAAAAGATGAAGTGATCGCTAAAGCTCGTCAAGCAAAAAAAGCTGATATGTTTGTAAAAGAGTTTACTGCAAAAGCAGGTTCTGCAACTAAGTTGGATGATGTTTCATCTAACATGGGAATCAAAATTGAAACAGCTGAAAAAATTAATTTCGCTTCTTTCAACGTTGGTACTTTAGGACGTGAAGATGCATTAGTTGGTACAGCAGCCGGATTAAAAACATTGGCAGTTTCTAAACCGGTAATTGGCGACAACGGTGTGTTTGTTGTATCTGTTGGAAAAACAGAAGATAATCCTGCACAGGACATCAAAGCTGTTAAAATGCAAACTGAACAAATGTTAAGTGGCCGAGCCGATTATGAAGTGTATAATGCTTTAAGAGATAAAGCAAACATTGAAGATCACAGAGCAAAGTTCGAATAAAGAATTTAAGCCCTGTTAACGCGGGGCTTTTTTTTGAGATAATTTTATGAGCGATATAAATATCCACATCCAAAATTCTGATAGCACAATTACTTCGTTGCAAGCACCAACCGATATGGGTTTGAGTTTGATGGAATTTTTAAAAGGTAACGAATATGATATTTTAGCAACATGCGGCGGACTTGCGCTTTGTGCTACATGCCATGTTGAAGTTGTAAAAGGCTACGAAAATTTAAATGAAATAAGTAACGATGAGTACGCAATGCTCGATACACTTCCTAATATCACCGATACATCACGTTTATCTTGTCAGTTAAAATTATCACCCGATATGGAAGGCCTTACTGTAAAAGTAATGGGTGATGGATTAAGTTAGTGGTTCGGCAAGGTCACCATGACTATATCCTCCGA
>JANYCL010000387.1 GCA_025360355.1 Sphingobacteriaceae bacterium | reverse complement strand
TTTCATGTACTCATTGCTTTCGTAATCGGTACGCGTTTGCAATTGAGTATTTATGTCGTCTAAACGTTTTTGTAATTTTTGAATTTCTTGATACGCTGTTTCTGTTTCTTCATACACAGTACGGCCATGTTGATGCGTCATATCCTGAGGCAAATATCCGATCGTACATTCTTTTGGTATGGAAACTTCACCTTTAGTTGGATTTTGTTCACCGGCTAATAATTTAAGCATGGTACTTTTTCCTGCACCGTTCCTTCCGGCCAAACCAATTCTGTCTTTCGGATTTATCAGAAAGGAAATATTATCGAACAAAGGAGTTCCGCCAAAAGCAACTGTAACCGAATTAACCGAGATCATTTTTTAAAAATTCAAGGCGCAAAGATAGGCAAATAAAGGGAAAAGTTAATAGGCAATAGCGAAAAGGGCTGAGAATCTTGTCAAATCAACATCCCTGCAATGGTAGCCGACAAATAAGAAGCCAAAGTACCCGCGACAAGAGCTCTCATTCCTAATTTAGCAAGATCCGCACGACGTTCCGGGACTAAAGCACCAATACCGCCAATTTGCATTCCTACGGAAGAAAAATTAGCAAAACCACAAATAGCAAAGCTTACGATCAATAAACCTTTATCGCTTAAAGGTTTTGCTAAATGATGCGTTAAAGTATCAAATGCAACAAATTCGTTTATGCTGAGTTTTTGTCCCATAATAGTTGCTACTTGCTGTACATCTGCATCAGGAACTCCCATGCACCAGGCCAACGGATAAAACATTTTTCCGAAAATATAATCTAATGAAAGCGGTCCCCAAATTTTTCCTAAGCCGTAATTTATTAATGCGATCAAAGCAATGAAACCAATTAACATCGCAATTACATTGATCGCAATTTTCATTCCATCTGCTGCACCGTGAGAAACTGCATCAATAACATTTGTGTACGGACTTTTTACTTCGAGCGTAACTTTTCCTTTTGTTTGTGATTCTTCGGTTTCAGGATAAATTATTTTTGAGATCACTAATGCTGCAGGTGCTGCCATTAAACTTGCTGTCAATAAATATTCAGCGCGTGCTCCCATGTTCACATACACAATTAAAATTCCACCGGCGATACAAGCCATGCTTCCCGCCATCGACGACATCAATTCACTTTTAGTCATTGTAGGTAAATACGGACGGATCATTACCTGTGCTTCAACTTGTCCGACAAATGCGCTTGCAATGTTACTTAAAGCTTCTGCTCCGCTCACACGCATCACAAAATTCATGGCGCGTGCAATTATTGCTACAACTTTTTGCATGAAACCAATATGATATAAAACTGCAACTAACACACAAACAAAAATAATTGTCGCGGTAACTGTAAACGCAAATACAAAAGTGTGAGGTGCGCCAAATCCTATTGAAGTTCCGTCGTGTTTATCAACCATAATTCCGCCATACGCAAAAGCTGCGCCTTGTGTTGCGAACTGTTCAATTTTCCCCATTCCTTTTCCTATCCAGGCAAAAAAATTGGTAATGAAGGGAACTTTTAAAACTAATAAAGCAATTGCAAGTTGTAATCCGAGTCCACTAATGACTAAACGGTAATTAATTTGTTTTTTATTGTTCGATAATAAAAAGGCAATTCCAAGAATCACGATGATGCCTATAAAACCGGTGAACCTTTCCATTTATTAAGTAAAATTAACAAGGCAATTTACCAAATAAGTTCTTAACCAAAAAAAACTTTGTAACTATTTATCCGATTTGTTCATTATAGATGCAAAAAGGAGGAAAAAATGTCATCCCGTTTAAACTTCACATCAGCAATATTAATATGCTGCGCTGTGATAGAGGCTAAAACAATTGTAAGCATTGATAAAGCCATCGAAAAAAAAATGATTAAAACCGAAGTGGTTTGCACCGGTGGCTTAAAAGTGAATTACAAAATAAAAAATAACACAAACGATTCGTTGCAGATTATTGTCCCTGCAGGTTGGAGAATGAATTCGATGAAAGAAGAGTACCAGGATATTTTGGTAACGCAACAACAAATTTTAGCAATGGGAAAGAATGAACAAAAAACTTTTCTGATAAAAGGATTTTGCTGTGAAGCAGATCATTCAGGACCAAGTGAAGGACAAAAATACGAGCAGGGAAAATTAGCAGCACCTAATTTAGTATTGGTAGCGACTTATTTAAATGCAATTAAAGTTGATGAGAACACACAGCAATATGCAGTGTGGGCCGTAAGTAATAATAAACCAACAGCACATATTGCAGGAAAGAATGATTCTTTAACGCAAGAGTTACGGAATTTTGTTGCGAAGATAAAAGGCGAACCCATTCCGTGGTTCACATTATATAAACGCGTAAAAATTAATTCTTATGGAGATATAAATGAGTATCCTTTACAATTGAAAGCGAACGTAAATTATTCCGTTGATAAAACAACTTACGCTTATTTTTATGTTATGGATTCGTTAGGGAAAAAAGTAGCGATCATTACCGGACAATGGCTACAACCGGGAAATCATGATTATGCGGTGAATGTTAATGTGAGGGGCTTGCAAAAAGGCAAATACAAAATTGTTTTAGCCGACGAAAACACCAGTTATATTTACAAAGAGTTTGAAATTTGATATAAATTAAATAGCTGATTTTTAATTGGTTATATTGTTTTTTGAGTCGTTTGCAGTTTTACGCTTTTTTATGGTTGTAAATTAGATTTTTTTGTTTTCTTTTGCAGAAATTTAGTTAGAGAAATGTATTGGACTTTAGAATTAGCATCGTGGTTAGAAGATGCGCCCTGGCCGGCA
>JANYCL010000352.1 GCA_025360355.1 Sphingobacteriaceae bacterium | reverse complement strand
TTCAATGGCTTTAGCAACATCAGGATTTTTATGAAGATAATTATCTAATTGTCCTTTTATGAAATCACCAACGAAAGAACGGATCGATTGTCCGCCCGGTGCAATTTCTTGCGAACCTAATTTAGTTTTAGTTTGCGATTCAAAAACCGGTTCCTGAACCCTAATAGAAACAGCCGCAACAATTGATTTACGCACATCAGTTGGATCAAACTCTTTTTTATAAAATTCACGGATCGTTTTTACAACTGCTTCACGGAATGCAGCCTGATGCGTACCACCTTGTGTTGTGTACTGACCGTTTACATAAGAATAATATTCTTCCGAGAAATGTTCGTCGCTATGCGTCATCGCAATTTCAATATCATCGCCCTTCATATGGATGATAGGATATAAAATTTCTCCCGTAAGGTTTTTCTCTAATAGATCTCTTAAACCATTCTCTGATTTATATTCTGCTCCGTTTAGAGTTAAAGTCAAACCCGAATTTAAGAACGCATAATTCCAAACCATTTTATCAATGTACTCGTGTACATAATGATATTTTTTGAAAATGGAATCATCCGGTTTAAATTCAACGTACGTTCCGTTTGGCTCTGATGATTTAGCGAGTTTATGATCTTTAATAATTTCACCGCGGGAAAATTCAACAGTTTTAACCTGACCATCTCGGAAAGAAGAAACTTTAAAACTATTTGATAAAGCATTAACAGCTTTACTACCTACTCCATTTAATCCAATTGATTTTTTAAATGCTTCGCTATCGTATTTACCACCAGTGTTTATTTTTGAAACAACATCCACTACTTTTCCCAATGGAATACCACGTCCATAATCGCGGATAGTAACTACTCCTTCTTTCACTACAACATCAATACGCTTACCTGCACCCATCATAAACTCATCGATGCAATTATCCATTACCTCTTTAATGAGAACATAGATTCCATCATCAAAAGCAGAACCATCACCTAATTTCCCAATGTACATACCGGGACGCATACGAATGTGCTCTTTCCAGTCGAGGGATTTTATACTGTCTTCGTCGTAACTTCCTTTTTCTTTTGCCATAATGTTGTTTTATTGTTTGATGTTTTAATGTTTGATGTTTAGAACATATAAACCTCAAACATTAAACAGTTAAACATTCTATATTCCGTCTCCGTCTAATAAATTTCCTAATCCTCCTAATATGCTTCCTTCTTCTTTTCTACGTCCGCTGCCGTAAGAGAGAATTCTTCCTGCTAAACGGCTGATCGGTAAAGATTGCAACCAAATTTTTCCCGGACCGCGAAGTGTTGCATAAAACATTCCTTCGCCTCCGAAGATCACATTCTTCACGCCTTTCACTAATTGTATATCGTAATTTACAGTTTGTGTAAATGCTACTAAACATCCTGTATCTACTTTTAATAATTCTCCTTGCTGAAGATCTTTTTGAACGATGTAGCCTCCTGAATGCACAAATGCCATTCCGTCGCCTTCTAATTTTTGCATGATGAAACCTTCACCACCGAATAAACCTGTTCCTAATTTTTTCTGAAATTCAATTCCAATGTCAACTCCTTTTGCCGCGCAAAGAAAACTATCTTTCTGACAAATAATTTTTCCTCCTAACTTAGAAAGATCCATTGGAATAATTTTTCCTGTGTATGGCCCTGCAAAAGTTACTTGTCGTTTTTGTGAAGATGTATTCGTATAAACTGTCATGAATAAATTTTCTCCTGTCAGCAAACGTTTTCCTGCAGTAAATAATTTTCCCATGAATCCGCCTTGATTGGTTCCATCACCAAACATGGTTGCCATTTCAATTCCTTCAGTCATGTACATAAAACTTCCCGGCTCAGCGATAACTGCTTCCTGCGGATCGAGTTCTATTTCTACGCATTGAAGTTCTTCACCCGATATCTTGTAGTCTATTTCGTGGTTCTTCATGATAAATAATTCTAAACATTAAACCTAAAATGCATTACATCCCCATCATTCACCGTGTATTCTTTTCCTTCTATTCTCAATTTACCAACGTCTCTGCAAGCAGCTTCGGAACCAAGAGTAATGAAATCATCATACCCAATTACTTCTGCTTTAATAAATCCTTTTGTAAAATCAGTATGAATTACACCTGCAGCTTCCGGAGCTTTCATTCCTTTTGTGATTGTCCAGGCACGAACTTCTTTTTCGCCGCAGGTAAAATATGTTTGGAGACTCAATAATTTGTAAGCTGTTTTAATTAATTTATTTACGCCGGGTTCATCTAATCCCATTTCTTGCAAGAACATTTGTTTCTCTTCGTAAGTTTCCAAAGAAGCGATCTCACTTTCCATTTGTGCAGTGATCACTAATATTTCTGCATTCTCAACTTTAACAGCTTCGCGAACTGCATCCACATATGCATTACCGGTTTTTGCAGAAGCTTCATCAACATTACAAACGTACATTACGGGTTTTACAGTTAGTAAATGTAAGTCGGCAATAAATGGTAATTCGTTTTCTTCAAGCTGACAAGCTCTTGC
>JANYCL010000336.1 GCA_025360355.1 Sphingobacteriaceae bacterium | reverse complement strand
GCTTTAACACCAAATTAAAATAAACGCGTGCTTTTTCTTTCTCATTATTTTCCATTAATGCCTCGGCATAATAAAAATTATTAGCTATGTCCGTCGGAAAATATTTAAGTGCTTTTTCCAAAACCCTTTTTGCTTCCTCCTTACTTGGCCATGTAATAATTAGTGGGATATAAGGCGTTTTGTAATTTAAAATGCCAAGCACTTTCCATCCTGTTGCTGAATAATACATTGAATCGAGTTGAATTAATTTTAATGCGTTCGATCTCATTAATTCTACAACGCCATTGGTGGCATTTGTAAACGCGCCCGTTAACTCCGCTTTTAAGCCAACGCTTGTAATGTATTCGAATAATATTGGTCCGGATAAAGGGTATTTTTTAATATATACTTCTTCCAATTCAATTGCTTTATCCAATAAATTTTTCTTTTGTTTTTCGGAAGTAAAAACAAATCGAACCTTAAAATTTAGGGATAATAAATAATACAGAACACATTTTTCACTCTCGTTATGATTTTTTATTTCGGTTTCGAAAACAGTAATGCATTTATTTATTAAAACAGAATCCGCCAGTAAACCATTTGCTTTTTCGTGGCGGACATTAAATAATTCTATTGCATTATCCACACTAACTTGTGATCTTAAATTAAAACCTAAAAGAGAAAATAGTATGAAGATCTTAAACTTCATTTTCTTCGAGAGAATAAAATTGACGTGCCCACTGACGGTATTTCCCTATGGGACCGTCGCCCAATGCAAGCGCGGGATTATCAATATAAACTTTATTTTGCCATACATCGAAATCCTGACTCACATCATGACAATAACCTTTAAATGCTTTATTAAGAATTATGGAGTTAACCATGCTTTTTGGCAGCAACGCTAAAAATGGATTTACTTTAGAAGGTTTTTCGACTTTCTTTACCGACATTCCAATTTTCAAAATTATTTTTCCGTCTTCAACCGGAGTTGGAAAAACGTATTGGCGGGTTTGCAAATTATATTGAGGAATATCTACTTCAACAAAAGAATAACCTAAACCATAAACATGGATATTAATATGAGCGCGGATCTTTTCGTTTCCTATAATTCCACCGTTACGACTGAATGAATATTTGGCATTAAGGTATGCTCCGTTTAAATTCAATTCTTTTATTTCCTGTACATCAAAATATTTATGTACGATGGCAAAATGACCGACATCAACGCTATTTTCGGTTGTTTCTTGTGGATGCGAACTTAGATGGTAATCAGCAGTTAATACTTCGCTCCAATTATTATTATCAGCAACAGGCACTTCCCATTGGGGCTTTTCATTTTTTGAATGGTGCCAGATGATGATAAAACCATTTACTTCCCGTATAATATATGTTTTTACTATTGCTTTAGCAGGAGGTTTTGTTTCGTAACCTGTTTTTGTACAATTACCGTCTGTATCAAAACAAAAATAATGGAAAGGACATTTTATTGTTTCTCCATCAACACTTCCTCCGAAACCAAAGTGGGCGCCCATATGAGGGCAATAAGCATCCAAAACTGCAGGTTTTCCGGAATTGGTTCTGAAAGCAACTATATCTTTCCCTGCAAATTTCTTTGAAATAATTTTCCCCTTCCCGAGCTCAGTTGATTTGAGGAGAACATACCAACCATCAGGGTACGGAAACAGTTTTTTTGAATAAGGAAGCTTAATCATACACGCTAAAGCGATTTAACAAATAAATGTAAAAATACTAAATGATTATTTATTACTTTAGCGCTAAATTTAAAAAAACATACATATGAAAAAATTTACTTTTATTATTGCTTTTATTGCTTTAGCCGTTGGATTTACCTATGGTCAGGCAACATTTATTGTCACAACCCCATCAAACAATGCTACTTCAGCAAACAGATTACCGAATGGAACATCGTCTCACACTTTTTTCAGAGGTGCTAGCTTAGTGCTTGCAACTGAATTGACTGCGATCCCGGTTTCTACAACTTTATCAAGTGTTGGTTTTACAACAACTACAGGTGCTACAATTCCTGTTACTGGTACAATTACCGTTTACATGCAAAATACAGGTGACCTTACTTTTCTGAAAGGAACTACATGGTCAGGCGTTATACCTGGTATGACAACTGTTTACGTTGGAACAATTACAATTCCTGCAACAGCAACTACCTTGGATCTTCCTTTAACAACACCATTTGCATTTTTAGGAAGTGGTATGTATTTAGCTTATGATTTCCAGTCTGCAGGGCCATATGCAACAACAGGAGCTGTTTGGGCATCTAACAGTACAGGTTTAGTTAATGGTTGTATTTCAGGAATTAGCGCTACATCTGCTCCTACAGTTTGTGTAACTTCAAGTTTCCGTCCTTGCGTACGCTTTGGTTATCCTAACACACTTACTAATGACGTTTCTGTAGAATTAATTAATAGTTTAGGAACTGTTCCTGCGGTTCTTAGCTCTCCAATGGCAATTGCTGCAGTTGTTAGAAACAATAGCACAGGTACATTAAATAACATTAATGTTAGTTGTAACATGGCAGGAGCTAATACTTTTGCCAACAGCCAAATGGTATCTTCTATTGCTGCCGGTGCAACTGCAACTGTAAACTTTGCCCCTTGGACACCTTTAGCACTTGGAGCAAACACTATTACCGTTTCTGTTCCAGCTGATCAGAATAACGCAAATAATACAAAGTTGTTTAAGAATACTGTAACTTGTAATACCGGCGGTTATGCTGAGAATCCAGTTGTTTATACAACTTCTATTGGTTTCAATACTGGTTCAGGTATTATTATGAATATGGTACAATTACCTGTTTCAGCTACTGTAACTGGAGTAAATTTAGCTATATCAAACAATACTGCTGCTGTTGGAAATAACATTTATGGTGTTATGCTTGATAACGCAGGTGTAATTTTAGCTGCTAGTAATACTATTACTATTGCAAATCCCGATTTAAACACAATTAAAACATTTACGTTTGCTGCCGGTGTACCGGTTACTGCTGCTCAGATCTGGCATGTTGGTTTAGCCCAAACAGCAAACACAGTTACAGGTTATTTCCCTTGTGCTGCTTATGCAAGTCCTATTATCCCTATTACTTATAATACAGCAGCGATTACAGGTGGTACTTTAACTCCATTAACTGCAAACTTAGGTATAATGGATTTTGAAGCGAATTTTGCAGGAAGCTGTATTGGTTTAGGAGTGAATAACGTTTTACCTACCAATAACGAAGCTTTAGTGTACCCTAATCCTGCTAACAGTTCAGTATTTGTA
The DNA here is from genome assembly GCA_025360355.1 of Sphingobacteriaceae bacterium. Lineage (GTDB taxonomy): Bacteria > Bacteroidota > Bacteroidia > B-17B0 > Aurantibacillaceae > JAHEYG01. The sequence continues at coordinate 1,833 of JANYCL010000336.1, read as the reverse complement.
AAATTAAACGCAATAAGCGGTAAAGCTACTGTTGTTGTTTATAATACAATAGGACAAATTGTGATTGAAGCGAAAGAGCTTACTGATAACTCTGCTGAGATCAATGTTAGCTCATTAACTAAAGGTATTTATATCTTAAAAATTACGAATGGTAATGAAGTAAGCAACACTAAAATTGTTGTTGAACACTAAAATTTAGTTCTACTTTATATAAAAGCCTCCTGAGAAATCAGGGGGCTTTTTTGTTCTTTATATTTGAAATTGTAAAAAAAGTACTATTTTTGCACTCCATTACCAAAATGGCCCGTTTCAGCCAAAGGCTGACCACCCTCTAGGTGGCGTCTTTCAGAGTTGAAATGGAAAGTAAAAAATAAAGGGTATGTTCTTTGTTTATGTTCTTAAAAGTTTGAAAGATGGTACAACCTATATTGGGTTTAGTGAAGAAGTCAACAAACGATTAAAAGAGCACAATGAGGGTAGAACAAAGTCGACAAAAGGCAAGATGCCATATGAGCTTGTTTATACCGAGGAATATGCAACTAAAACGGAAGCTAGAATCCGAGAGTTGCGTTTAAAAAATAATAGTTGGGAGAAAGCACAATTGTACAAGAAAATTTTTCCCAATAAATAAAAGTTCTTTTTTTTGGCCCGTTCGTCTAGGGGTTAGGACGCGTCCCTTTCACGGACGAAACACGGGTTCGATTCCCGTACGGGCTACAGAAACCATCCAAACCGGGTGGTTTTTTTTGTTTTTACATCTATTAGCAATGATCCGCTGTATTAAACAATTTACCCAAACCAAGCCAGACTACTCACTTATCATAATTCACTGTCTAATTCAAAAAGAATAGGCTTGCAGCGATCCTACATATATAGGTATCTAATGTTATCACAACCTTATTCAAATATCATAACATGCCGTATATAGCCCTTGAGGAATTTTCTGTTTACATGAATTTCGTTGTTTTCTATTGGGGATTAGGGCATTTTCCTTATGGAAAAACAGGTTTTTAGTCAGTTTACCAATGAAATTTACGCGACTTTTACGCCTTAGGCAGATCTTTCCATTATAAAAAATGTTATGAACAAAAAAACAGACTCTGAGAAGTGAAAAAAATATCCTTACATAAAAACGTTTTTCATTGGGGAAATGACGAAAAAAATACAAAATTACCAATGAAAAAAAAAGCTCCTCATTGGCGACTTGTTGCTATTTTGTTAATAGTATTATTGCGTTTCCCTCTCAAAAATTTTTGCGGATACAAGTAAATCTCTATTTTTGAGTCATAATTAATAAAACAAAACCTTTTATCATGGCTAAAAAAGCAACAAAGAAAAAAGCAGCTCCTAAGAAAGCAGCTAAGAAAAAAGCAGCTCCAAAAAAAGCAGCTAAAAGCAAAACTAAAAGAAAGCCGAATGCAGCTTTCATGAAACCGTTAACTCCTAGCTCGGCTTTAGCTGACGTTATTGGAAGCGCAATGCGTCCAAGAACAGAAGTAGTTAAAAAAATCTGGGATTACATTAAGAAAAACAACTTGCAAGACAAGAAAAACCGTCGCATGATCAATGCTGACGCTAAGTTAAAAGTAGTATTTGGCGGTAAAGGTCAAATTTCTATGTTTGAACTTGCAAAAGTTCTTTCTAAACATGTAAAATAATCTTACAGTTTGAAATAAAAGATCCCGGGCTTAGGTTCGGGATTTTTTTTTATATTTATATCTCAAAATAACTATATGAAAAAAACCATAACGCTCTTTACAGTATTAGTTACCAGGCGACGATCATCAGCGCAAGGATCGCCATGCCGGCGGTCAGCATGACTCCGGGTGCAGT
>JANYCL010000326.1 GCA_025360355.1 Sphingobacteriaceae bacterium | reverse complement strand
TGCAGGGCATAAACGAGGTAATCTAAATATTGTATTTCAGCAATTGGTCTTAATCCACGCATGGCTAAACCTATTGCTTGTCCCATAATTGTTGCTTCCCTAATTCCAGTATCAAATACACGATGCTCTCCGTATTTTGCTTGTAATCCTTCTAATCCTTGATTTACTCCACCAATTTTCCCTGAGTCTTCACCAAAGATCATAACCTGCGGATATTTATTTAAGATCGCATCAAAATTCTCACGTAAAATTTCTCTGCCATCCATCATTTTTGTTTCACCGGAATAATCAGGTGAAAGCGGAGAAATATTGAAAACGTTCTTTTGCGACTGAGAATGTAAATAAGAACTGTAACGGTCGTGATTTTCTATTTTTGATAAACTTAACCAAGAAATTAATTTTTGTCTTCCGTTTTTTTCTTCATTCTTTGTTAAGCGTAAAACTTTTTTTACTGCAGTTTGAATATCTTTACGGATCGGTTCTTTAATACTTACCAATTCATTTTTTATTGGTGTAATGAATGAACCTTTATCGCTCTCAGCGATCATTTCATCAAAAATAGAACTGATCTCAGAAATTTCGTTTTTAATTGGTTTTAAATATTCTGACCAAGCGCTTGTTTTACTCTCTCGCACAACATTTTTCGAATCTTCTTCGATCTTATCTAAAGTAGCTGCATCTGCTAATGCATTTTGAATTATCCACTCGCGCATCTTTTTTATGCAATCAAAGTCTGTTTCCCACTGTAAACGTTCTTTTGATTTATAACGTTCGTGCGAACCTGACGTACTGTGGCCCTGCGGCTGTGTTACTTCTTCAACATGAACTAAAACCGGAACGTGTTGTTCTCTGCAAACTTTTGCTGCTTTCTCGTATGTTTCGCAAAGGTGTGCGTAATCCCATCCTTTGGTTTTAAAAATTTCGTAACCGTTGCCACCATTCTCGCGCTGGAAACCTTTTAATATTTCTGAAATGCTTTCTTTTGTTGTTTGATATTTTTTAGGAACAGAAATTCCATGACCATCATCCCAAACAGAAACTAACATTGGTATTTGTAAAACGCCTGCAGCATTTATGGTTTCCCAAAATAAACCTTCTGAAGTACTGGCATCACCAATGGTACCAAATGCAATTTCATTTCCTTTATCAGAGTAATTTAAAAATTCTCCTTTTTGAAGATCTTTATTTACTCTATAGAAATGAGAAGCATAAGCTAATCCTAATAAACGCGGCATCTGACTCCCTGTTGGAGAAATATCTGATGAAGAATTTTTTTGATCTATTAATTTTCTGAAAGTACCGTCTTCATTTAAACTTTTAGTTCCGAAGTGTCCGCCCATTTGACGGCCGGCACTCATTGGTTCGTGTTCGATGTCTGTATGTCCGTACAAACCTGCGAACCATTGTTGTAATGTGATCGCGTTAATAGCCATCATAAAAGTTTGATCGCGGTAGTAACCACTACGGAAATCTCCATTCTTAAAAACTTTTGCTAATGCTATTTGAGGAACTTCCTTACCATCGCCAAAGATCCCGAACTTTGCTTTGCCTGTTAGAACTTCTTTTCTTCCGAGCAAACTTGCCTGACGACTTTCATTCACTAAACGATAATCTTCGAGAACAATTTTTTTAAAATCTTCGAACGAGAGGCCTTTGGTAGTACCGATATTTCCTTGTTTCTCCATTGATGGGTAAGCTTTACAAATATAAAATTTGAGTCGGATAAAAAAAAATTATAAGATGTAATTTAAATGTTAATAAGGATCGTTGTTGATCACAAAAATCAAAACTCATTTTTTAATTACTAATCGTCGTGAATAGAAATGTTTGACCGTTCTAATTCAATAATCATCCCTTCTAATCTATTCATGTAAAAGTCGTTACCTTTTAGGCAATTTCCCTTCCGAAAGACTTAATTAATAGTTTAATAATCAATTACTTACAAATAGTTTTGTGATATCATGAAAATTCTGCTAATTTTGTAGCCCGATTTAAAGATAAGAAAAGATGAAAAAAGAAATACACCCGGAGAATTACAGATTTTGCATATTCAAAGATATGAGTAATGGTTACTCTTTCTTAACACGTTCATGTGCTGAAACAAAAGACACAGAAAAGTGGGAAGATGGTAATGAATATCCATTGGTAAAATTAGATATTTCAATGACCTCTCACCCGTTCTATACAGGTAAGCATATGTTAGTTGATACTGCAGGTCGTGTAGATAAATTCCGTACGCGTTACGCTAAGAAAAAATAAAAAAAATTTATTAATTATATAACGAACCCCTGAAGTACGAAGACTTCAGGGGTTTTTTATTAGCCACAAATTACACGAATAAACACTAATGATTCGCGAAAATTAGTGAAATTCGTGGCTAGTTAACATTATTTGTTAAACGGTTCAAAATAATAGAAAGATATTTAGGTTATTTGTACAACATTTAAAACTCCTATGGGTAATTATATATTTTTAGCTCTTGTTCTCATTTCTTTTTTCGGATTATCGAAACTATTCGCAAAGGCCGGACAAGAATCATGGAAAGGCTTTGTTCCTTTCTATAATTTTTATGTTCTTGCTAAATTATTGAACAAGCCATGGTGGTGGTGTTTAATAATGATAGTACCGGGCGTAAATTTAATGATGTACGGCGTTTATGGTTTTAATGTGGCGCGTGCCTTTAACAGACCATCAACTAAAGATCTGCTTTTCGCTTCTATTCTTCCTTATTTGTTTTTTGTAAGCGCAGGTTTTGATAAGAACGCAAAATTTGTCGGACTAGATAAATATAAAAAAGAACCAAGTGCTTTCGTAAAAAATTGGCTCGATCCGATCATTTTCGCTGTCATTGCTGCATCTATCATCCGTACATTTTTTCTCGAAGCATTTACTATTCCCACTTCTTCCCTCGAGAAATCATTAATGGTTGGAGATTTTTTATTCGTAAATAAATTAGCGTACGGACCAAAAATTCCGCAAACGCCAATAGCATTTCCTTTCGCGCATCACACTTTACCTTTTACCGAACACACAAAGTCGTATTTAGAGTGGATCAAATTGCCTTATTTCCGTTTGCCTGGATTTGGAAAACCTAAAAATGGTGAGATAATAGTTTTTAATTATCCTGATGGAGATTCTGTTGCTTTAGGAGATCAAAATAGCAGTTATTACGAGTTGGTTCGACAATTAGCTATGTATTCAAGCATGCAGGATAATTCAAATAATCAGCCGCTAAAATCTGTCGCAACCTACAAGCACGATGCTTGGGAATACATGCACAATCCAACAAATGTTTTTCCATGGAGCGGCGTTCCAATTGGAGAAATCGTAGCACGACCTGCAGATAAACGTGAACATTATGTAAAACGCTGCGTTGGTATTGCGGGAGATAAATTAGAAATAAAAGATTGGGATATTTATATCAATGATAAACTTCAGGAAATGCCTGAGCATTCCCAACACAAATATTATGTAACAACAAAAGGTCCGTTGTTTGGTGAGCGGATGGAAAACAAAGAAGGCCGTGTTGTTTTAAGTAATCAAAAAATATTGGACGATCTGGATATTTATGTAACAGAAGTAGATCTAACTAATACAAAAACTGACACCTGTATTTACCTGCTAAATATGCCGCGTGATGTTGTAGAAAAAGTAAAACAAATTCAAGGCGTTATTTCTGTTCAGAAAAAAACAGAGACAAAAGGTGATCGTGACATGACTGTTTTCCCTCACAATCTCGCTTACAAATGGAACAACGATAATTTTGGTCCGCTGCAAATTCCTTCCGCAGGAATGAAAATTCACATTGATACCGGAAATATTTGTCTGTACGAAAAAATTCTCAGCACTTACGATGACGGAATTCATCACATTGAAAAAAGGAACGGACAAGTATTTTACGACGGAAATGTAATAACAGAATATACATTTAAGCAAGGCTATTATTGGATGATGGGTGATAACCGACATAATAGCGCCGATTCGCGCAGCTGGGGATTTGTACCTTACGATCATATAGTTGGTAAGCCGGTTTTTGTTTGGTTCAGCATGAAATATGCAGAGAATAATCCTGTAAGTGGAAAATCTGCTTTAGGTTCTTTAACCAAAAACTCTAAAGAGGGGAAATTCCGCTGGAACCGCTTTTTATCTTATGTAGGCGAGAATGGTTTAGTATCGGTAAAAATACCTGTAATAGTTCTTGTAATAGGTTTATGGGGCTTTGGTA
>JANYCL010000317.1 GCA_025360355.1 Sphingobacteriaceae bacterium | reverse complement strand
TTTTTGGTTATTTAACGTCCTGATTATTGACAATAAATCTATAAATATTCTTATGATTTCTTTTTTCCTGAGAATATTCCCAATCAGAACGTGAATTGATATCCTTTTTGATGAATGAATTATTTATTTGGAGATATAAAGTATCAAAGTAATCACTTAAAAATCTTTCTTTTAAGTCTGTTAAACCATTATTGGTTTCTAAAGTATCAATTCTCAAAACAGAATGAGGCTGTACCTTTTTAGTTTCAAGTTTTGAAAGCCAACCATAAGAAATGGTTAATGTTGAATCAGATTTGTTTTCAATGTAATAATCGTAACTACCAATTGTATCACAACTGACAAATAGGACAACTATTAATATGTTAGTGATACCTTTAAACTTCATTGGTAAAAATGTATAGCGTCTCCTATCAGAGTCTATTAGATAAAAATTAAACCTCCACCAAAGTCCCAACCTTATCGCCTTGTAATAATTTAGCAAGGTTACCGGCTTTGTTCATGTCGAACACGATGATCGGTAAATTATTTTCTTTGCAAAGTGTGAAGGCGGTCATGTCCATAACCTCTAAACCTTTATTGTACACTTCGTCAAACTTAATAGTTTCGTATTTAGTTGCTGATTTATCTTTTTCAGGATCGGCTGTGTAAATTCCGTCAACGCGTGTTCCTTTTAAAATTACATTCGCTTCAATTTCAATGGCGCGTAATGTTGCTGCAGTATCAGTTGTGAAATAAGGATTTCCGGTTCCTGCACCAAAAATAACTACGCGGTTCTTTTCTAAATGACGAACTGCTTTACGGCGGATAAATGGTTCACAAATTTGTTCCATCTTAATCGCGCTTTGTAAACGTGTTTCAACTCCTAATCCTTCCAATGCAGCTTGTATCGCCATTGAATTAACTACTGTCGCCAACATTCCCATATAATCTCCGTGCACACGATCCATTCCGCCTTTTTCTGCTTGTATCCCACGGAAAATATTTCCACCGCCAATTACAATTGCAACCTGACAACCGGTTTCCTGTGCACTCTTAATTTCTTTAGCATAGGTTAATAAACGTTCCTGATCAATACCAAAACCTTTATTTCCCATTAAGGCTTCACCGCTAAGTTTTAATAATATTCTTTTGTATTTCATAATTCAAATTTACAATTATTTTTTTGGTGCCTGAGCTGCCCGAGTTAAGTTTGTGCGAGTCGAAGGCAAAAAAAATCCCGACTTAAAAGCCGGGATCATTAAAAATTTATTAAGATAATGAGAAGCGTTTGAAGCCTGTCACCGTTAGATCTTTATTTATACTTTGTAAATACTGACGAATACTCATCTTATTATCTTTAATGTATTCCTGGTTCAGTAAAGTAGATTCTTTATAGAATTTATTTAATTTACCTGCGGCAATTTTTTCTACCATTTCTTCAGGTTTACCTTCGGCACGAATTTGTTCGCGTGCGATATCTAATTCTCTTTCTAAAGTAGATGCATCTACATCATCTTTATCAACAGCAACCGGAGCCATAGCTGCAGTTTGCATTGCTACGTTCTTTGCAGCTTCAGCGTCGATATCTTTATTAAAACCAACAACAACTGCTAAACGGTTGCCCGGGTGATTATAAGCAACAACTGTTTCAGCAGTAACTGCATTAAAATAACCGATATCAATTTTCTCACCGATCTTTCCAACTTGCTCCATAAATTTATCTGCAATACTAAGACTAGCATCGTATGGTAATGCTTTTAAAGCATCAATTGTACTTGGGTTTTTTTCTAATGCAATATTCGCAACCGTATCAGCGAACTTAATAAAATCTTCATTCTTTGCAACGAAATCTGTTTCGCAGTTTACGCTAATTACAATTCCATTTTTAGAATTTGTTTTTGCAAGAACTACTCCTTCTTTTGCGTCGCGGTCTGCACGGTTAGCTGCAACTTTTGCACCTTTCTTGCGCAAAAAATCTACTGCTTGTTCAAAATCGCCATTAGTTTCTTCTAATGCTTTTTTACAATCCATCATTCCCGCTCCGGTCTGGGTGCGTAATTTGTTCACGTCTGCTGCTGTAATTGCCATCTTTTTAATGTTTTATGTTTAGTGTTTATTTGTTTTCTTGTTTTTTAGAGTGAAGTGTACTTTGTTCTACTTCACTCAAAAAAAACGGTCAACCTGTTACCAGAATGACCGCTTTTAAAAATGTATAATTAAATTATTTTTTAACTGCGCTCACTCTTTTGCGAGGACGTTTAGCACCGCTTCCCTTTTCGCCTTCTTCTTCGTCGCTAGCGCCTTTAATGTTAAGGCCCGCTGCTAACTCTTCTGCTTCGTGTTTAGATTCTTCTTTAGTTTCTTTTTCTTCAGCGGCCTGAGCTTCTTTATCAACTTTACGTTCAGCTAAACCTTCTTGAATAGCATCAGCCATTAATTGAGTGATGTAAGCGATAGAAGTTGAAGCATCATCATTTGCAGGAATTGCATAATCAACATCATTTGGATTTGAGTTTGTATCTACAATAGCAAAAGTTGGTATGTTCAAACGTTTTGCTTCTTTAACAGCAATATGTTCTTTAGTAATATCAACAATAAATAACGCAGCCGGTAAACGGGATAGATCTGCCATAGAACCAAACTGAGTTTCTAATTTTGCGCGTTCGCGTGAAAATTGTAAACGTTCTTTTTTAGAAATGCTATCAAATGTACCATCAGTAACCATCTTATCGATCTGACCCATGCGGCGGATAGATTTACGGATAGTTTGAAAGTTGGTTAACATACCACCCGGCCAACGTTCAGTTACGTATGGCATACTAAGAGGTTTAATTTTATCAGCAACAATATCTTTAGCTTGCTTTTTTGTAGCAACGAATAATATTTTTTTACCTGAACGTGCAATTTGTTGAAGTGCATCAGCAGCTTCATCAATTTTCACTACAGTTTTGTTAAGGTCAATAATGTGAATCCCGTTTTTTTCGGCGAAAATGTATGGAGCCATTGCTGGATTCCATTTGCGTTTAAGGTGACCAAAATGTGCACCTGATTCAAGTAACTGGTTAAAAGTTGTTCTAGGCATTTCTTTTCTATTATTAAAATATTAACGTTTGCTGAATTGGAAACGAGCACGTGCTTTTTTCTGACCGAATTTTTTACGTTCAACCATACGTGGATCGCGTGTCATTAAACCTTCTGCTCTTAAATCTTTTTTAAGTTCAGGATTAATTTCTACTAAAGCTTTAGCGATTGCTAAACGGATAGCTTGTGCTTGTCCGGTAATTCCGCCACCTTTTACATTTGCTTTCACATCATATTCGCCAAGAGCTTTCGCAATGGTTAACGATTGTGTTACATAATAATGTAATGTTGGGGTTTTGAAATATTCTTTATAATCTTTTCCGTTAACCACGATATCGCCTTTACCTTTTGTGATGTAAGCGCGGGCTACTGAAGTTTTTCTGCGTCCTGATGTATTAATTACTTCCATTCTTTCAATTAAGCTTTAACAGTATTTAAATCAATCTTTTTTGGTTGTTGTGCTTCATGCTTATGCTCTGTACCTGCATAGATGAAAAGGTTTGCATTTAAGCGACGGCCTAAACGGTTCTTAGGAAGCATACCATGAATTGCATGGCTGATAACCTCTGCAGGTTTTGTGCCTAATAAATGTTTCGGTGTAGCAAAACGCTGACCTCCCGGGTAACCGGTATAGCGGATATATTCTTTATCAGTTAATTTCTTACCCGTAAAGCGTACTTTTTCAGCATTAATAATAACGATGTTAGCGCCACAATCAACATACGGTGTAAAGCTGGTTTTGTGCTTACCGCGTATTAAATAGGCTACTTTAGAGGCTAAACGGCCTACTACTTCGTTTTCTGCGTCAACCAGTATCCACTCTTTGTTGGAAGTTCCCTGATTAACATACTTTGTTTTATAACTTAAAGCGTCCACTGTGTTAAATTATTTGTTTTTTCCCTAAAATTAGGGGTGCAAATCTATGAAGTATTTTTTAGCTTCACAAGCTTTTAGGGCATTATTTTGCCAAATCCCTCTGTAAAAGAGGTTAATTCGGACTTTTTAAGAGTAGAGATCAGAGACCAGACCTCATTATTTTATAACAAACTGAATGTCAATCGTATACTGATTATTTCAAATACTTGCCAATAAATGCCTTTGCAGCCGTAAAAGCGTCCTCACCTGAGCTTTTATCAAAATGTGGATTACTTGGATTGGCAAATGCATGATCGGCATCATATGATCTTATTGTAAGATCTTTTCCTGCTTTCTTCATGTTATCATCAAATTTGGTGAGAATATCTTTATTGATCCATCCATCTTTTTTAGCAAACACAAATAATACAGGAGCATTCAGTTTTTTTAATTTCTCTAAATTATCTTCAGGCATTCCATAATAAATAACGCAGGCCTTCGCTTGTTTTCCTGCTAATAAACTTGCCTGCATCGACCATCCACCACCAAAACACCAACCAACAGTTGCAATTTTAGCAGAAGGACCAACATATTTAATTGCACCCGAAATAATATCTGCAGCACGTTCTGCTTTTACTTCTCCCACAAATTTTGATGCGGAATCTTTATTGGTCGCAACTTTTTTATCGTACAGATCCAATGCAATTACTCTTGCGCCTGTTTCTTTTGCAAAATGCTCGGCTTCTTGTTTTATATAATCATTAAGTCCCCACCATTCGTGGATCATGAAAATTACCTTAATATTTTTTTCATCACCAACTTCGTAAGCATATCCGGTTTTTCCATCAGCAGTAGTAAAGGAAATTTCTTTTCCTAATGGTGATGATAATTTAAAAGGTAATGGTTCATCATGTGACGAAACAAAATTTTTATTTTTCGTTAGCATGGCAAATTCATCTGTTGCTTTTGGTTTAGAACAACAAGTTGTTTGACTATGAACTGTACAAATTATAAAAAGTAATGCGGAAGTAATTATTTTTTTCATTTGTATTTATTTTTAAATCGAATAAAAATACAAAATTTTATTTGGTGCGGTTATATTCTTCACATATAAAAGCCGCTGCAATTATTGCAACGGCTTTTGCGGGGTTAAAAAAATTTATTTTGTAACAGGAACCGGTCCTTTTATTTCATTTCCGTTAAGGTCTAATTCTGTAACATCGTAACCTAAA
>JANYCL010000296.1 GCA_025360355.1 Sphingobacteriaceae bacterium | reverse complement strand
GTTTTGGTTTTGAAAAGATCTCGCAATTGCTTCAGCAAAAAAGTCATGATACAATTTTAGAAATTAATTTAAACAAGCTCACAGAAAATATTAATTATTACCGCAGCTTAATGAAGCCACAAACACAGATCATGTGTATGGTAAAAGCGATCGGTTATGGTAGTGGAAGTGTAGAGATCGCTAAAACATTACAACACATTGGCGTAAATTATTTAGCAGTTGCTTACGCTGATGAAGGAGTTGAATTACGCAACGCACAAATTAATTTGCCGGTAATGGTAATGAGTCCGGAAGAAGATTCTTTTGAGGATATCATCAATTACAATTTAGAACCTGAAATTTATTCCTTCCGTGTTTTAGAATTATTTTGCAAGCAATTAGAAAAAAGCGGTTCTTCTGAAGCTTATCCTATTCATATCAAACTCGACACAGGCATGCACCGTTTAGGTTTTATGGAAAAGGATATTGATGCGCTTGCCTCTGCTCTTTTAAAATATCCGCAGTTAAAAGTGAAAAGCGTTTTCTCTCATTTAGCAGGTACAGACAATCCAGAACTTGATAATTTTACCAATGAACAGATTTCTGTTTTCGAAAAAGGTTGTTCAGTGCTTAAAAATAAATTAGAATACGATTTCTTAAAACACATTTGCAATTCGGGCGGTACAACACGTTTTAAGAATGCACATTACGATATGGTGCGTTTAGGGATTGGAATGTACGGCGTTGGCGTAAATAGTGATGAACAAAATAAATTACAAAATGTAAGCGCATTAAAAACCCGCATCGCTCAATTAAAAAATATTAAAGCCGGCGAAACTGTCGGTTATAATCGGAATGGAAAAGTGATCAACGATATTCGTAAAGCAATTATTCCTATTGGTTATGCTGATGGTTTTAAACGTGATCTTGGAAATGGAAAATTTTCCGTTTACATAAATAAAATTGCATGTAAGACCATCGGAAATATTTGCATGGACATGTGTATGATAGATGTGACCAATGTAAATTGTAATGAAGGTGATGAAGTCGTAATTTTTGAAAGTTTTGGACAAATTCACAATTTATCTGTAGCAATGAATACTATTCCCTATGAAGTTCTTACTTCTATATCGGGAAGAGTTAAAAGAATTTACGTGCAAGAGTGAATTTCTCGCAAAGACGCGGAGACGCGGAGAATAGTTTAAAGAAGTTCTGCTATTTTTTTTAGCCACTCCTCGTCCGTTTTATCAAAGCTTGCGAAAGAATCACTGTCAACATCTAAAATTGCAATGATCTCTTTTTTTGAATTGTAAATCGGTAAAACAATTTCAGATTTAGATAATGCGCTACAAGCAATATGTCCGGGAAATTTTTCTACATCATCAACAATTAAAATTTCATTTTTTTGCCAGGCAGCACCGCAAACACCTTTTCCTTTTGCAATTCGTGTACAGGCAACTGTTCCCTGGAAAGGACCAAGAACTAATTCATTTCCTTTCACCAAATAAAATCCAACCCAGAAAAAGTCCATCCCATATTTTAAAGCTGAACAAATATTGGCCATGTTCGCTACTAGATCGTTTTCGCCTTCAAGCAATGCTTTCACTTGCGGAAACAATTCAGCGTATTTATCTTTTTTTAGCGTTGCATTAATTTTAAGATCTTCAGCCATGTTGTAAATTTATCTATCTTTAATCAATAAAACCATATTATGAAAAAATTATTAGCAATTATATTTTTAGGATTAAGCTTAGGATCATCAGCTCAAACTATACAAAACAATAGCTATAGTACAACAGGTTATGTTAAGGAAGACGGTACTATTCAGAATAGCAGTTACAGTACTAAAGGTTATATTAAAAAAGACGGTACAATTCAAAACAGCAGCTATGGTACTATTGGCTATATAAAAAGTGACGGCACTATTCAAAACAGCAGTTACAGCACTGTTGGTTATGTAAAAAAAGATGGTACTGTACAAAACAGTAGTTATTCAACTATTGGTTATGTAAAAGATGATGGCACTGTGCAGAATAGTAGTTATTCAACTATTGGTTATGCAAAAGGTGTTGACAAAGAATGGGCAGCTGTTGTTTTTTTCTTTTTCAAATTTAATTAGCTACTCCTTCTTGGCATAAGCCAAACTCAATACGGAAATTTTTATTCCCGGTGCTTTGCTTAAGGCTTGATAGCAAGCATCAATGGTTGCGCCCGTTGTAATTACATCATCAACCAACACCACAGTTTTGTTTTCGAATTCATTTACATTTTGTAATTCAAATTTATCTTTCACATTTTCCCAGCGTTCGAATTTTCGTTTACGTGTTTGTGTTTCGGTAAACGCGTTGCGCTTTAAATTTTTTGTGTTAAGAGAAATATTTAATTCTTTGCTTAACCCTTTTGCGAATTCTTCACTTTGATTAAAGCCGCGTTGCTTTTGTTTTTTAGGATGCAAGGGAACAGGAATAATAAAATCGGCGGCCGCAATTTCTTTACAATCCTTTAAAGTTTGTCCGTACCAAGTTCCTAATTGTTCGGCTAAAACAACATTACTTTTATATTTTATGCTATGCAAAAGTTTCTGAACCTTGCCATTTTTTTCAAATAAATAATAGCTTCCAACCTTTATAACAGGAACTCTTCCGGCAAATACGCGTTCCAATTCACTATTTTCTTCTGTATGAAAGTTGGATTTTGGTAAACTCACATAACAATGGTTACAAACCATATTTTCGTGTTTATAGAGGGAATTATTGCAGGTTATGCAATTCCTTGGGTAAATAAGTGCTATAAAGTCGTTCCAAAGTCCCATCAATTCACATCTTGCTGTTTAAACTTAAGCTTTTTTAGGTTTTTAACAGGCTCTAAAATACATAATTTTGCAGTGTCTAAAGGTATTAAGCCGGAAGGATATAAAAATTGCATTATGGCCGAACAGGAAAATGAACAGAAAAAAAGGGGCGGGATACTCTGGATAGTTGTTGCTTTATTACTAGGAAGTAACATTATCACACTTTGGTTATACTGGCAGGAAAAAAATAAAGCAGCCGAACAAATTGTTGTTACAGAAAAAGTACTGGTTGAAAAAAACAATGTACAAGGTGAATTAGTGAGTCTGCAAAAAGAATATGAAGGTTTAAAAACAAATGATGCTGCACTCCAAAAAGAAATTGATGAAAAGAAAGCTTACATCGAACAATTAATAAAAGAAGCAGCCAAACACAAAGGTGATGCTTATGTTATTTCGAAATTAAAAAAAGAAACAGAAACACTGCGACTGATCATGATCGGTTATGTTCACACGATTGATTCTTTAGGTCAGCTAAATCAAACACTTCGTGTAGAAAAGGAAAATGTAATTAAAGAACTAGATACCGAAAAAGGAAAGACCAACAATCTTAATAAAGAGAAAGAAGAATTAAACGCAACTATACAAAAAGGCTCTATCTTAACTTGCTTTAATGTAAAAGCTACAGCTGTAAAAATAAAAAGCGGCGGTAAAAAAGAAAGTGTGACCGACAAAGCAAAACGCGCTAATAAAATTAAAGTCTCGTTTACTCTTGGCGAAAACAAAATTGCTAAAGCCGGAGAAAAAACTGTTTACGTGCGGATTATCACTCCGGACGGAAAAGAAATGGCGGCGAACTATGATGATAATTACAAGTTTATGTTTGAGAAATCCAGCGGTTATTTTGCCGGAAAAGAAACTTTAAATTACGCCAATGTTGAGATCAGCGGCGTATTATATTGCGAAGGCAACTCACCTCTGGTACCAGGCAATTATATCATTGAAGTTACTTGCGATAATGTGATCGTGGGAACTACTGCTCTCAAACTAAATTAATTTTTAAAAAAAACAAAAACATTTCTCCCCTTTTTTAAGGGGAGACGCCAATATTCCGCTTCAGCGGAATTGGCAGAGGGGTTAGTCCGCAGTTTTTTTATTCATCACTTCATTTTGCACTCGGATAGATTCATCATGCAGCAGCTGACATAATTTCTCAATATGATTTCTTGACAAACCTAATTTCTCAGCTAATTGTGAGCGCGTTCTTAAAATTTCCTGCCATCGTTCTAATTGAAAAACGGTAATGTTATGTTCTTTTTTATACAGACCGATATCTTCAATTACAGAAATGCGTTTGCGTAAAATATTGATCAATTCTTCATCGATCTCATCGATCATCTGACGGAAACTATTTAATTTATTGGTGAACTCTGCATCCGTGCTAATTGTTTTCGGGAAAGTAAGTTTAGATAATAATTCTTTTAGATCTGCCGGCGTTAATTGTTGGGCGGCATCGCTTAATGCTTTATCAGGATCAATATGCGATTCTATCATCAAGCCATTCATGCCTAGGTTCAATGCTTTTTGTGCAACGCTTTGAATTAGATCACGCTTACCGCTAATGTGACTCGGGTCGCAAATAATTGGAAGATCCGGTAAAAGAGTTTTTAGTTCAATGGCAATTTCCCACATGGGTTTGTTGCGGTATTTACTTTTCCCGAAAAAATGAAAGCCGCGGTGCACTGCTGCAATTTTATTAATACCCGCATTATTTATTCTTTCAATTGCACCAACCCATAATTGCAGGTCAGCATGAATTGGATTTTTTATCATCACAGGAATATCAACACCTTTTATTGCATCGGCAATTTCCTGTACACTGAATGGATTTACAGTTGTACGTGCGCCAATCCATAAAACATCTACACCATGTTTCAATGCAAGTTCCGCATGATGGGCGTTTGCAACTTCAACTGTCGTTTTTAAATTGTATTTTTCTTTTACTTCTTTTAACCACCACAAACCTTGTTCGCCAACACCTTCAAATGAATTCGGACGCGTTCTTGGTTTCCAGATGCCTGAGCGGAATAATTGTATGACGGGAATTTGAGATACTTGTTTCGCGGTTTCTAAAACCTGTTCGCGCGTTTCTGCGCCACATGGTCCCGCTATAATTAGTGGCTCATTATTTTTTGTGATCCAGGTATTTAGAGGTGCAATTTTCATTGGTTAAAGTTCGGGTTTATTCATTCTAAAAGCAAGTGTTAAATCCACTTCAATTTACCCTATTTAAGGTATGGCTTTTAGATCATAGCTTTCTGATATTTGTATCATGTTAATCGAATTCTGCAATACAAAAAAACAATGGCAATTAAACCATCCTTTATTTCCTTTTGTGGAAACCTGCAAAAAAGATAAAAAATGTTGTAAGAGTTTTAAAAAAGGCGACCGCTGTAAAAAGTGCCCCGGACGAAAATAAATTTATTTTAGTTCGTCATACATCCTTATTATGTTCCTTCGGGCATTAAGACGTTTATTTTTATTCACTTTTGCAAGCACTTGACCGGTTATCCGGATAGCAGCACCAACTAATGCCCCTGCTACAATAATAGTTAAACCGTTCCTACCTACGAAGCTATTTCCACTTCCATTAACACTGAAAAGATCTCTTATAACAACGGATGTAGCAACAACAGGAACTACGAAACCAACACCCATACCTAAGCCATTTGCTAAATATTGATTCCGCTTATACATCTTCATCAAAGCATATTCATGCATAAGTTTTGCTCTTGTATCGGAAGGCGGTAAAAATTCAATTGCCATAAATAGATCATTATCGTTCCTGGCATACATTAAAGATTGTTTCTGAATTACAGGTTGTGCGGATATCTTTGGAGCTACTACTTCCGGCTTAATTTCAATTTTGTTTTTTATTGTATCAATAGTTCCATTCTCAAATTTTATACAGATCAAACCGCTTTTTAATTCGCCGTAGGTAGGTCCGTTTAAATTTTCTGCTTTTTTAAATTTTACTTCCGAGTCACTAATTTCTAAAACCTTTGCCGCTATAACTTCTCCGTTTTTTTTGTAAATAGAATCCTGACAAAATAAATTTTGACAAAGCAAGAGCATTAAAACAAAAATTAATTTTTTCATTTCTGAAAATTATATTCGTCGTTATACATTTTCACGATCTGCACGCGTTTACCCAAGCGTTTTTGTTTGAATTCTTTTGATATAATGGATCCTGTAATGGCTGCAACGCCACCAACTACAATTCCCACGAGGTACGGCACAAAGCTTTCGGTAAATACTGTCCCGATTCCTCCTACCACTGGTGCTGCCACAAGTACAATTAATCCTCCAAAACCAAACTGGTATTGTTTTTTTTGATAGCCCTTCATTTCGGTGTACACTTTCATAATATTCATTTTCTTTTGGCCTTCAGGTAAGCTTAACAAAATATTACGAACCCGTGATTCATTTAATGGACGGCCATTACCATTACAAAATATTTTGTTCCTTCTGTCGATTAAAAGTCTGTCACATCCATTCGGATTAATGTAAGTATTTAGATTTTGAGGTTGAGGCTGTACAATTTGTTTTACTTCTGCTTTTACAATGGGGAATGAATCTATTTCGCCGACTGAATATTTTATATAATGCACTTCATTTTTAGAAGTAATGTAAAGCGGGCCGCCCACATTATCAAATCGATTGTATTTTATATTGTCAACTCCAACTTCAGTTACTTTTACAGCTTTTACTTCACCATTGCGGAAACGGATGGTGTCTTGCGAGTGAACCCCAAAACCAATTAATACGAATAGAAAAATTAATTTTTTCATTTAAAATTAAAATTTTGTTCGCTCGGATTATATTCCCCATTATAAATTCGGGCAATGTCAATTTTCTTTTTATTGTATTTATTTTTGTTAACGATGTTAATGACAGAGCCTGTTATCGCTGCGGCAGTTCCTCCTAAAAAAATTGCGGGTGTACTTGCTCCTAAGCCAATAAATGATGCGAATGCGCCTGCGCCGAAAACAATTAAACCGATCAAGCGGTTACTTTTATAATTTTTTAATTTTGAAAATTCCCGGAGCATAATTGTTTTTGTTTTCGGATCAGGGTAATCGCTTATAAGTTCTAATAGAACTCTTTCATTTGCCCCATAATGGTCATAAAATAATTTCTTGTTAACTATGACTATTTTTTCGAAAGACTTTTCGGCCGGGACATGATTTACATATCCGGGAGTAGATTCAACCACCGGTTTTTTTACAGCGAACGAATCTACCGAGCCATTCGAATATTTAATGTATTTTATTTCGCTCCTATCTACAACGTAAACCGGACCATCAACATTATCAATACGGTTATACTTAATTTTTTCCAAACCAATTTCAGCTACTTTAACGGCGCTCGTTTTTCCATCCATAAAACGGATAGTGTCCTGAGCATTCAGGCGCAATGAAATTACGATTATAAAGAGAAGCCACTTTTTCACGGTATCTAAATTTACGGATTATTTTTATTCTATTTACCTTTGACTCTGATTAAAAGGTTTGGTTTAATGTTAAACTTTTACAAGGAATTAATGATCTCAGCCGCTTGTTCCAACGTTTCTTCTTTTTTCGCAAAACAGAACCGGAGAAGTTTATCATCTTTTTTACTGGTATAAAAAACAGAAAGCGGAATACTTGCTAATTTTTTTTCTTTAGTTAAGCGAATTGCGAAATCAGTATCTTTTTCATCACTAATTTTTTCATAATTCAGCAGTTGAAAATAAGTTCCGGTGCAAGGTTCTATTGTAAAACGCGAGCCTGAAATTAATTTCTGAAAATAATCGCGCTTTTGTTGGTAAAAATTCTTTAGCTCAAGATAATTTTTTTTATCGGCTAAATAATCGGCGAGTGCCATTTGAAAAGGATGATTGACTGTGAACACCAAAAACTGATGTACCTTCCTCCACTCTGCCATTAATTCTTTTGGTGCAGCAACATAACCAATTTTCCATCCTGTTGTGTGCACGGTTTTTCCAAAAGAAGAAACAATAATGCTTTGCGCTCGTAACCCTTCGAACAGCGCAACACTTTGGTGAGGTTTATTATCAAAAGCCATGTGCTCGTACACTTCATCACTCACCACTATAATGTTTTTTCCTTTTACTAAATTTTCTAATTCTTTAAGATCGATTGCGTTTAATGTTGTTCCGCTCGGGTTTTGCGGCGAATTAATAATTATCATTTTGGTTTTAGAATTCATTTTCGACTTCACAAAATTCCAATCAATACTAAAGCCGGGATATTTTAATTCGATGGGAACAGTAACTCCGCCATGCACTTCAATAGCGGGCGAATAACAATCGTATGCAGGTTCAAAAATAATTACTTCATCTCCCTTATTAATAAATGCTGCAATACAAGTGTAAATAGCATAAGTTGCGCCGGCAGTTACCGTAATTTCTGTATCAGGATCATAATTTGCTTTGTAACAAGTTTGTAAAATTTCAGCTATGCGCTCACGCAATTGGATAACACCTTGCATCGGTGCATACTGATTAAAACCCGTATTCATGTATTTTGTGGCGAGGTCTAATAATTTTTGATCTGGATAAAAATCCGGAAATCCTTGCGATAAATTAATAGCATTATGTTCGCGCGCTAAACCACTCATTACTGTAAAAATGGTTGTGCCGACATTAGGGAGTTTACTTTGTATTTGCATGACTGCAAAATAAGAATTTTTGTTCATATCGTGTTACTCTAATAGCTTTTCCTGAATAACCATTTATAATTTTCTTTTATTATTTTAGCTCTATATCAAAACTAAAATATCATGGCAGTAGAAGACCCAAACAAAGATCTTATTATCTCTTATCTCACTATGCGTAAAGCTGTAGGTTGGTTGGGAATGCTTTTACCTTTTGTATTATTGATCGGTAATTCGTTTGTTAACTCTTTCGGTTTTTTAAATGGTGATTGGGTTGTGCTAAAAGATTGTTATAATCCATACACCGCTGCAGATTCTTTTAAAAGCTCCATCTCACATTATTATTATAGCACCGTTGGCGAATTATTTACAGGAACACTTTGCGCTGTTGCTTTGTTTATGTTCAGTTATAAAGGTCATCCTAAACGTGAAGACGAAAAAGGGTTATCCGATAGCGTCATGACAAATCTCGCGGGATTTTTTGCATTGGGTGTCGTTATTTTTCCAACCTCATCTGATCTTTGTATTTCAGATAATATCAGAACTTTTTTAAGCAGCACAATGACAGGAAATATTCACTACAGTTTTGCAGCTTTATTTTTTATTACACTTGCGGTTATGTCTATTGTGAATTTCAGACGCAGCGAAAAGATGGAAGAGTTTGGTAAAGGAAAAGATGATAATTATTATTTATGGTATGGCATTGGCATGATCTCTTGTCTTGTTTTAATTGGAGCTTATAAAATAATTAAGTCGCACACGGATGCTCTCGATTTTCTACATCCTGTATTTTGTTTAGAAGCAGCCGCGTTAATATGTTTCGGTTTATCCTGGCTTAGAAAGGGTAAAGTAGACTTCAAATACGTTCCAAGAATGTTAAAACTCATGAAATAGGACTCTTTCAGGTTTTTATCTAACTAAATATCGTTTAGAAAGTCTTTTTGGTATTATGTTCTGTGTTTTCTACTATTTTTTTTTGTAAATTTAGTGTTCAAATCTTAAATCATATTGAATGGTAAAAATTTACTCTCTCACTTTATTTTTAATTGTTTTTTTCATCGGCGGGCTTAAGGCTCAGGCTCCGGTCATGAATCCAATTACGGGAGCATCCGTTGTTTGCTCACCACCTTCCTCGGCTCAAATTTATTCAGCTTCAGCATCAAACTCTCCTACATCTTATTCTTGGACGGTTTTACCTTCGGCAGGTGTTGTTATTGCGACGCCAACCAGTTCAACAACTTCTATTAGTTATCCAACACCGAATGGAACTTACACTGTTATTTGTTATGCAACAAATGGTTCAGGTACAAGTTCACCGGTAACTTTTGTTGTAACTGTTTTTGAAACACCTAACGTTACGTTCTCGGGTTCAACTTATTTTTGTCAAGGCTCTTCAACAAATATTATGGCAAGTTCAACTATGCTATCCGCAAGTCCAACCATTTCTTATATTTGGTCGCCGCCAACAGGATTAAATACAACTGTTGGACAATTTGTAAGTGCTAGTCCAACTACAGTTACTAATTATACTGTGCTGGCAACAAATGGTTCGTGCAGTAATACCGGAACAATTACAATTACACCGGTTGCGAATCCAACGGTTAATGTTTTTCCTAGTAGTACTTCAATTTGTGCAGGTGATTTTGCCTTTATAAATGCAAGCGGTGCGAGCAGCTATACAATATCAACAACATGGATCGCAGGAATTCCGATCGGTTCTCCTTTCTATCCACCTTTCAGCGCACCTTATACTGTGTACGGAACCGGTCCTTATGGTTGCATAGGTTCTGGTAATACTTTCATTACTGTAAATCCTCTGCCTGTTATAACTGCATCGGCCACGCCATCTTTAGCTTGTATGGGACAATCTGTTGCAGTTAATTTCAGCGGAACATCAACTTCTTATTCGCTTAATGGTGTTGCTTGCGGAAATTCGGTTGCTATTTCTCCAACTGTAAATACAACTTATACAATAAGCGGAATGACATCGCAAGGCTGTAAAGGCTCAACAACATATACTCAATTTATTGGCTGTATTGGTATTTCCAATCCTGTATTTAATGAGCCTGTAGGTTTAACAGCTTATCCAAATCCAAGTAACGGACAATTCATTTTAAATTCGGG
>JANYCL010000293.1 GCA_025360355.1 Sphingobacteriaceae bacterium | reverse complement strand
ATCAATTAACCCTTAACTATAAAAACCAAAATCCCTTAATTATGACAATTGAACAATTAGCCCTTGCAGGCAAACACAACGTTTACAATTCAATGGCAGCGTCGTTAGCTGCGCGTATCGTAGATGTGCGTAAAGAAACTATCCGCGAAAGTTTACAAGATTTCCAAAACATTGAACACCGTTTGGAATTTGTTGCAACAGTGAATGGAATTGAATTCATCAACGATTCAAAAGCTACTAACGTAAACTCGGCATGGTATGCCTTAGAAAGCATGCAAAAACCAACTGTTTGGATCTGCGGCGGACAAGACAAAGGCAACGACTATAACGAACTTTCTGAGATCGTTAAAGCAAGAGTAAAATCGATCGTTTGCTTAGGTGTTGACAATAAAAAAATAATCAAAGCTTTTGAAGGTTTGGTTGAAAGTATTGTTGAAACATCAACAGCTTCTGAAGCAGTTGCTGCTGCTTACAAATTAGCAAAAAAAGGTGATGCTGTTTTATTATCTCCGGCTTGCGCAAGTTTTGATCTTTTTCAAAATTACGAAGACAGAGGCATGCAATTTAAAGGAGCAGTAAGAGGATTATAAATTTAAACCAAGCGAAAGCGCTATGAAACTTTTTAATTATCTGAAGGGTGATAAGGTGATATGGGCGATAATGTTATTATTATCGTTGATTTCCATATTGGTAGTTTATAGCTCTATCGTAACGCTTGCCTATAAATTTAAGCAGGGAAACACTGAATATTATTTATATAAACACGTAGCCATTATTGTTTTGGGATTTGGTTTAGCTTACCTGTTTCATAAAATAAAATATACAGTGTTCTCCAAAATAGCTCAAGTTGGATTTTTACTTTCTATTCCATTATTAATATATACATTATTAAGCGGAATAAGTGCAGGTGAAGCAAATCGTTGGATCCCAATTCCGGGAATAGGATTAACATTTCAATCTTCTGATGTGGCCAAATTGATGTTGATAATGTATGTCGCGAGAGTACTCACCACAAAACAAGAACAGCTGGTTGAATTTAAAGCTGTATTAAAATACCTTTTGCTTCCCATAGGAATAATTTGCGCTTTAATATTACCGGCAAATTTTTCAACAGCCGCTTTATTATTTTTGAATTGTATGTTCTTAATGTTTATCGGAAGGATAAAATTAAAATTCATGCTTTTAATAATTGGTGCTTGCATGTTATTTGCGCTTTTATTAGGTGTTGTTGTTTATCAGTTTCCAAATGCAATTCCTCGTGGTACAACATGGAAAGCAAGGATTGAAAATTTTTCTAAAGGCGATTCTAAAAATAATTATCAAAGTGAACAAGCAAAAATTGCAATCGCAACCGGTGGTGTGATTGGTAAAGGTCCCGGTAAAAGTATACAACGTGCCTTTTTACCACAAGCTTCTTCCGATTTTATTTATGCAATTATTATTGAAGAATATGGTTTGGTACTAGGTTTTTTAATGTTATTCCTTTACATGATATTTTTATTCCGAGGTATAAAAATTATGCGAGACACCGATAAAACATTTGGAGGGTATTTAGCTTCGGGTTTAACATTTAGTTTGGTTTTCCAAGCTCTAATTAATATGGCAGTTGCTGTAAATCTATTTCCTGTAACAGGACAACCTTTGCCATTAGTAAGTATGGGTGGAACTTCAATTTGGTTCACTTGTATTGCGATCGGAATAATTTTAAGTGTTAGTCGCAGCGGCGAGGATAAAACGGAAGAGAATCTTGAGTCAGCTTAAAATAATATTAAGTGGCGGCGGAACAGGCGGTCATATTTTCCCCGCAGTATCGATTGCTAACGAGATCAGATCGATCGTACCCGATGCTGAAATTTTATTTGTCGGCGCCCTCGGTAAAATGGAAATGGAAAAAGTTCCTGCTGCGGGTTACAAAATAATTGGTTTACCAATAGCTGGAATCCAGCGTAAACTTACTTTGGCAAATTTGAAATTTCCTTTTCTTCTTATTAAAAGTATTTTAAAAGCGCGTTCAATCGTAAAAGAATTTAAACCAAATGTTGTTGTAGGAACAGGAGGTTATGCAAGCGGACCGTTATTAAGAGCCGCAACCTCTATGGGAATTCCCGCTTTAATTCAGGAACAAAATTCTTACGCCGGCGTAACTAATAAATGGCTCTCAAAAAAAGCAAGTAAGATCTGTGTGGCTTATGAAGGAATGGAACAATTCTTCCCCAAAGAAAAAATTATTTTAACAGGAAATCCTGTAAGACAAGACATAAAAGACATTGAACAAAAAAGAAGCGAAGGACAAAAATTCTTCAATCTTGATCCAAACAAAAAAACATTATTGGTAGTTGGCGGAAGTTTAGGGGCAAAAGGAATTAACGAAGCAATGGGAATTGGTTTACAAACATTAGCCGACAATAACATTCAACTCGTTTGGCAAACCGGAAAACCATATTTTG
>JANYCL010000292.1 GCA_025360355.1 Sphingobacteriaceae bacterium | reverse complement strand
TAAGATAACCGTTGTTATAATATTCAACTTCAACGCCATCTTTTATGCCTTTCTTATAATTCTCAAAAAAATCTTTACGACATTTTTTCGAGTAATGTGTAACAGAACCATCCAGTTTTCCATCTTTATAAAAAGCTTCTTGTTCAACGCAATCCGGATGATCGTACCAAGTTATTTCCAGACCATCTTTTTTCCCATCCTTATAGGTAGTTTCCAATTTAAGATCACCGTTAGGCCAGTTTTCGCGCCAAATGCCTTGTTTAAGATTGTTTGTATCAATAATATTTATGGTGTCTTTATCCTGAACCTCGTAATGTTTATACTGCGCCTTTACAAAACTTGTAAAAAATGCAAAGAATATTAGAATATTGAAAGGTTTAAACATATAGCGACAGAATAAAATTGCTTAATTTTACAGTCATAAGCAAATAGTATGCTCGAAAAAATAAATAACTTATTACAAGAGGTAGAGGGGTTGGCACTTAGCACAAAAGAGCAGGTTGAAGAATACCGTATAAAATGGCTGAGTAAAAAAGGACAGATAACAGTGTTGTTTGATGAGTTTAAAACAGTTACACCGGAAGTTAAGCGTGAATTGGGTCAAAAACTAAATGACCTTAAAAATAAAGCTCAGGAAAAAATAAATGAATTAAAAGAAAAATTTGAATCAAATTCAGATTCTACATCTTCTTCAGATCTAGATCTAAGTTTACCTGGCGATCCAAATATTTC
This sequence comes from Sphingobacteriaceae bacterium, assembly GCA_025360355.1. Taxonomy (GTDB): domain Bacteria; phylum Bacteroidota; class Bacteroidia; order B-17B0; family Aurantibacillaceae; genus JAHEYG01. The sequence goes on along the minus strand of JANYCL010000292.1, from coordinate 7,831 downwards.
TGTTGGTTCCCGTCATCCTTTAAGTATTATTAAAAATCAGATCATTGATATTTTTTCGAAAATTGGATTTACTGTTAGTGAAGGAAGAGAAATTGAAGACGACTGGCATAATTTTACTGCTTTAAATACACCTGAAAATCATCCGGCACGTGATATGCAGGATACATTTTATGTAAGTCTTAATCCTGAAATGGTTTTGCGTACACAAACATCGAGTGTGCAGGTTCATATTATGGAAAAACAAAAACCGCCGATCAGAACTATTTCTCCCGGGCGTGTTTACCGTAATGAAGCGATTAGTGCAAGAGCGCATTGTCAGTTTCATCAGGTGGAGGGTTTGTATATTGATAGCAATGTTTCTTTTGCAGATCTGAAACAAACGCTTTTATATTTTTCGCAGGAAATGTTTGGGAAAGAAACGCAGATACGTTTACGTCCGAGTTATTTTCCGTTCACTGAACCAAGTGCTGAAGTTGATATCAGTTGCACAATTTGCAAAGGCAAAGGTTGTAACGTTTGTAAATACACCGGTTGGGTTGAAATTTTAGGATGCGGAATGGTGGATCCTCAGGTATTGGAAAATTGCAGTATCGATCCCAATAAATTTAAAGGTTTTGCATTTGGAATGGGAATTGAGCGCATTGCAATGTTAAAATACCAAGTAAAAGATCTGCGTTTATTTTTCGAGAATGATATTAGATTTCTGAAACAATTTACTTCGGCTTAAGTAATGAAAAGGATTGATTCGCTTATCGAAATGCTGAAAAGTGAACCTGAAGATGTATTCTTAAATTACGCTTTAGCAGTTGAATTTGTCGGAGAAAAAAAATATGCAGAAGCTGAAACACAATTTTTAAAAACTGTAAATTTAAATTCAGAATATTTACCTTGTTATTATCAACTCGGGCAAGTAACCGAAAAATTAAAAAAAGAAAAAGAAGCTTTAGAATATTATAAAACAGGATTAGCATTAGCACAAAAACAAAATAATCAAAAAGCAGTTAACGAAATTAATGAGGCAATTTTTTTACTCGAAGATTAGCGGTTTATAATTAGCGTGATAGTCCAAAAGATGCTGAAAAAAATTCAGCATGACGGCCTCACCTAAATGAAATTTGAAATATGGATTTACGTTTTGATATAATAGAGATTCTAAAAGTAACAATGGTATTGTTTGCAGTAATTGATATTGTAGGCTCCATTCCTGTTATCATTGGCATAAAACAACGCACCGGACAAATTGATGTTGGAAAAGCATCATGGGTTTCATTAGGGATAATGATCGTGTTTTTATTTTTAGGAAATGTAATTTTAGATATTATCGGGATCCAGATTGGTGATTTCGCCATTGCAGGTTCCATCTTGTTATTTGTAATTGCTTTTGAAATGATCTTGGGTGTAAAAATTTCGAAAGATGAAATGTCATCAACCGCTTCTGTTGTTCCTTTAGCATTTCCTTTAATTGCCGGTACCGGAACATTAAGTACATTATTATCCATTCGTGCTGAATATAATATTGTCTCTATAATTGTTGCAATTGTTGTAAACGTGATAATTGTTTATTTTGTTTTGAAATATTTGACTTTAATTGAGAAAGTATTAGGCGCTGGCGGAATTGCCATTCTGAAAAAGGTATTCGGCATCATTCTATTGGCTCTTGCGATTAAATTATTCAGGAAATACACAGGATTGTAGCCATTTTCTTCAAAAAATAGGATATTAAGTCTTTCTTTTCCCCTTTCCTTTTATTATATTTGGTTAGCAAAAATGAGGACAAGCCTTTTATACTTTTTAATTTTATTTTCTGTTGTGTTTAAAGCACAGGATAGTCATATTGTAACTCCTCATGTTAGTCCGGCTTTGCGTTTTACTGAGAATTTAGGTCAGTGGGATAATTTTATCCGTTACCGTGTTCAGTTAGATGGTGGTTTGCTGTTTATGGAAAACAAAGGACTTACTTTTAATTTCTATGATAAAAAGAAATACCGTTCGTTTCACATGGGAGGTATTGGTTTAACTAAAGACGCAAGTATTAATTGTCACGCCATTAAAGTTGAATTTGTAGGTTGCAATAAATTTGCAGTGAATGATTCTTATGAACAGGGTTCAGATTATGAAAACTTTTTTATTGGTGCTGATAAAAAGAAATGGAAGGGCAACGTAAAAAATTATCACAGGGTCGTATACAAAGATCTTTATAGTAATATCGATTACGAAGCCATTACATCAACACAAGGATTAAAGTATAATTTTTATGTAAAACCCGGCGGAGATCATTCGCAAATACAATTAAAATATACCGGGATCGATAAAATAAAATTAAAGAATGGCGAATTGATTATTCCAACAAGTATTGATTCTATTATTGAGAGGAAGCCTTATGCTTATCAAAGCATCAATGGTCAGATCATAGAAATTCCATGTAAATACAAATTAAAAAATAATGTTGTTTCTTTTGAATTTCCAAAAGGTTATAATCAAGGCTATCAATTAGTAATTGATCCGATCTTAGTTTTTGCGGCTCAATCAGGTTCTACAGCAGATAATTTTGGGATGACTGCTACATACGACAATGCCGGAAATTTGTATTCGGGCGGAACTGCATTTAATAATGGATATCCGGTTACAGCTGGAGCTTATCAAACTTCATTTGCAGCAACATATACGCCAAGCACAGGTAATACCGATGTTGTTTTAACAAAATACAATGCAACCGGAACTTCACTTTTATTTTCAACTTATTTAGGAGGTTTAGGAAGTGAAATTGTAACCAGTTTAATTGTAGATGCAAGTAATAATGTATATCTATATGGTGCGACAGGTTCCGCAAATTTCCCTACAACGGCAGGTGCATACGATAATTCATTCAATGGCGGCGGCTATCTCAACTTCATATTTAATGGTACAGAATTTGTAAATGGAACGGATATTTATGTTGCTAAATTTAATTCGCTTGGAAGTGTTTTGATGGGCTCAACATTTCTCGGAGGAAGCGATAATGATGGTGTCAATCATACCAATTCGTTGGTGGCTTATAGCGTTACTTATTTTACATTTTGTCCAAGCAGTTCATTTGGTATTTCTTTGCCGCCGGAGCATAAGGCAGATTCATTGCAATACAATTACGGCGATCAATACAGAGGAGAAATCCAACTCGATAAATTTGGAAACGTTTATATTGCAAGTTCAACACGCTCTACAAATTTTCCTATAGTAGGAGGATTTAAGAGCAGTATGGTTCCGGGTGATAAACAGGATGCGGTTTTGGTTAAATTCAATTCTTCACTCACAAGTATCATTTATAGCAGTTATTTGGGTGGCAGCGGTAATGATGCAGGTTATTCCTTATTTGTAAATGATTCATCAATGGTGTACATGACGGGCGGGACATATAGTCCGGATTTTCCAACGATAACAGGATGTTATAATACAACTTACAATGGTGGTAAAGCAGATGGTTATATTGTGAAAATTAATGCTGCAGGTAACTCGATCTTGAAAGGCACTTATATCGGAACAAGTAATTATGATCAATCGTATTTTATCCGTAACCAAAAAAATTCAAATGATGTGTATGTTTACGGACAATCTTTAGGTAGCATGACAGTTACACCCGGTGTATATTCGGTACCAAATTCGCACCAATTTATAACGAGGTTGGACGGACAATTAAGCAATGTAAACATGGGAACTGTTTTTGGAAGCGGCGCTCCAAAACTTGACATCTCTCCTTCCGCATTTTCCGTTGATAATTGTGGTAATATTTACACTTCCGGATGGGGCGGTAATATTATTTTCGGGCCTTCAACTTCCGGCATGCCTATTACGCCCGGTGCATTTCAAACTACTTCTCCTAACGGTTATGATTTTTATTTGATGGCTTTATCTGCAAACGCAACTTCACTTTTATATGGAACATATTTTGGAGGAACATGCAGTAAAGAGCATGTTGATGGCGGCACTTCGCGATTTGATCCTAAAGGAATTATTTATCAATCGGTTTGCGCAGGTTGCGGCGGTTTCGATGACTTCCCAGTTACGTCCGGTGCATGGCCGGGTACACCAGGAAATCCAAATCACAATACGGATAATAATAATTGCAACAACGGTGTTTTTAAATTTGATTTTCAAATTAAGATCACAAATGTAACTTTAACAACTAACACAATTCAGGGTTGCCAGCCCCTTACAGTAAATTTTAGCGATCCTACTTATGCAGGTGGTACCTATACCTGGAATTTCGGAGGAGGAAACACCAATACAGTAACTTTAAATCCAAGTTATACTTTTACTGCTGCAGGAAATTATTCAGTAACGCTTGTTGTAATTGATACAACAAGTTGCAATAGAATTGATAGTTCAATAACATACATTACGGTTTTCCCATCAGTAACTGTAACTGCATCTGCTTCGTTAATTCCGTGTAGTGATACTATACAGTATAATGGTAACGCAATTACTTCAGGCACACTTACAAGTTTTGGTTGGAGTTTTCAACCGGGTGGCGCAATTAATACAAGTACAATTAACGGACCAATAAATTCATATACAACGGCCGGCACCTATACCGCGCAACTTTTAGCTACGAATAATTATGGTTGCCGTGATAGTATTATTCTTGCAGTAAATATTACAACACTTGTCCCGACGGTTACGGCCAATACAATTTGCGCAGGCTCCTCAGGAAGTCTGTTAGCCGGAGGTGGCACAAGTTATACCTGGACTCCTGCAACAGGATTAAGCAGTACATCCATTTCGAATCCCATTGCTAATCCTACAGTAACAACTTTATATACGGTTTCAATTACAAATACGATCACTGGATGTTCGAGAACTTTAACAACGCAGGTTGCCGTTAATCCTAAACCAACAGCTAATTTTACTTATAGCGTTAATCCATGTGGTGGTGGTGTAACTTTCGCCGATGGTTCAGCGAGTGGTATTACGCAATGGTTTTGGAATTTTGGTAATACACAAACATCAACAGTTCAAAATCCGTATCAGTTTTATAACCCCGGAGGAACTTTTAGTGTTAGTTTAACTGTATTTAATGCATTTGCTTGTTTCGATACTATTACTGAAGTACTAACGGTTGGAACCCCTCCTCCCGTATCAATTAGCTCCAGTCAAACAATTTGTTTAGGTGGTTTTGTAACTTTAAATGCAACGGGTGGTTTTGCTTATCAATGGTCGCCAGGCGTTAGTTTAAGTAATCCAAATTATTCAAGTCCAATTGCAACGCCAAGTACAACAACTCAATATTCTGTTATCATAACAAATACTAATTCCATTGGTGATACCTGCAGGTTTATGCTTGTTACAAATGTTGTTGTTACGCAGCTTTCAACAATTCCAATAGCAGTTGCAGCTAATCCTACCGTTGTTGTATTAGGTGAATCAACAGTTCTGACATTAACCGCGAGTCCGGGAGCAGTAGCAGTTTGGTATCCGCCCAATTCAACAACACCTACTAATGGTTATACGGTTAGTGCAACACCGCAGCATACGCAAACTTATACGGTTGTAATAAACCGCGGACCATGCGCTGATACACTGTATGTTTTAGTAGAGGTAATTGAAGATGGTTGTTTTGAAACGGATGTATTCGTTCCAAATACATTTACACCAAACGGTGATGGCTATAATGATTTCATGTACGCGCGCGGACATAAACTAGCCGAAGTTTATTTTGCCATTTATAACCGCTGGGGAGAAATGGTTTTTGAAACACGTGATCTGAAAACCGGATGGGATGGAAACTATAAAGGCCGTCCGGCTGATGTTGGTGTTTTTGGTTATTACGTAAAAGCAAAATGTCAGAATGGTAAAGAAACCTTTAAGAAGGGGAATATTACCCTTATTCGTTAGTAGTCCCTCCTGTTAAAATAGGTTAACCCCTTCCAAAAACCACCCTAATTACGGTATGACCATTCATACTATTTTTTAAAACATTGCAATTTCTTAAGTAAATTTGTCACCGATTTGTCATGAGAAAATTACTTACATTATTAGCACTTGTTCTGTTTAGTTTCAGTCCTGCTTTTTCCCAAATGCCACAAGGTGGTGATATGAGCAAACTGCTCAAAAATTCGAAGAACATGAATATTGGTCGCTTTTACGGAAAAGTAATTGATGCCAAAACTAAAAAACCTGTTGAATATGCTTCCATTGTTTTATTATGGTTCAATAAAGACAGTTTAATTGCCGGTGGCTTGGCAAAAGAGAATGGTGATTTTTCATTGGAAGGGTTACCTGCATATGGAGGATACCGTTTAAAGATTTCATTTATCGGTTACAAAAATTACGAGCAAAAAGTTTATATCGTTCCGCCAAATAAAATTGATCAGGATCTTGGTGATATTAAATTAGAACAAGATGAAAAGATGCTGAAAGAAGTTGAAGTTGTTGGTGAGAAAGCAACTTTCACAATGGGTGTAGATCGTAAAATTTATAATGTAGATAAGGATCTATCTGCAAAAGGCGGAACTGCTTTAGATGCAGTAAAAAATATTCCTACCATTTCTGTTGATGCTGATGGTAATGCAACACTTCGCGAAAGTTCTGTAAGAATTTATGTGGATGGAAAACCAACCACACTAACATTGATGCAAATTCCAGCTGATCAAATTGATCGCATTGAAGTAATTTCAAATCCATCTGTAAAATTTGAAGCATCAACTACGGGTGGTATTTTAAATGTGGTGATGAAAAAGAACAGCAAGCCCGGCTATAACGGAATGTTAATGGCGAATGCAGGTACAGGTGATCGCTACGGTGGAATGGGAAATATAAGTGTTAAAGAAAGTCCGTTTAATATTTCGTTAATGTACACTTACAATCAAGGTATCAATAACAACAAAGGTTACACAAACCGCGGCGATATATTTCATGATACCATTATTGATTATTTTAATCAGAATAATAATACCCGTCAGAGTAACGCATTTCATTTTGGGAGATTGTCAATTGATTATAATATTAATAATCGTAACACCATTACAGCCGCAGGAAATTTTGTGAAAGGACAATTTAATTCGAGTGATGTACAGAACTATGAATACTTAACAGGAAGAAGTACTCCGGTTTCGGACGGTTACCGTATCAACGATTCTAAATCAGGATTTGTAAATTATACTTCGCAGTTAATGTATAAAAAAACATACCCGAGAGTAGGAAAAGAATTAACTATCGATCTGAATCATAATTACTCCGAATCAAAAACACAATACCAATTTAATTCGTACGACAAAGATCTCTCCGGAAATGATCTGCCTTTTTCTCCAACCATGCAAAAAAACAGCGGAGGAAGCATGAGTAACCAATATATTTTGCAAGTAGATTATGCGAATCCTATTAATGAGAAATCGAAAATAGAAATGGGTTTACGTGGTTTTTATAAAAATTCTTTGAGCTATAATAACACTTCTAATTTCAGTTACCTTACAAACGATTATCAAAAAGACAGTATCATGAGCAGCCGTTACATCATTGATGATATGGTAAACGCTGCTTACATTAATTACATGAGTAAAACTATTTGGGATATTGGATATCAAGCGGGTTTACGTTTCGAGCAAACGTATTACAAGGGAAATTTAGTTGACAAACAAAAATCGTTCGAATATAATTATCCCGGAAGTTTAAATACAATTAAAAACACTTTGTTCCCTGCAATTTACTTAACTAAAAAAATTGGCACTAAAAATGAAATACAATTTAATGTGTCCCGCAAAATTGAACGTCCGAATTTTTTCCAGGCAATGCCTTTTGTAATGTTCAGTGATAAAAAAAATTACCGTATTGGTAATCCCGCTCTTAAACCTGAGTTCAT
>JANYCL010000271.1 GCA_025360355.1 Sphingobacteriaceae bacterium | reverse complement strand
CTTTATAATCACCGTTTAATAAACAACAAATTCCTTCCGGTAAATTATTTTCTTTTGCAACTTCATTCCAAATATTTTGACAAGCTACAGAACACAAAGGAGTTTTTTCAGATGGTTTCCAAACACAAACATTTCCACAGATCCATGCTAAAGCTGTATTCCAACTCCAAACTGCAACTGGGAAATTAAATGCGCTTACAATACCAACAATTCCTAAAGCATGCCATTGTTCGTACATGCGGTGCGAAGGACGTTCGCTGTGCATTGTTAAACCATAAAGTTGTCGTGACAAACCAACAGCGAAATCGCAAATGTCGATCATCTCTTGTACTTCACCTAAACCTTCTTGCAAAGATTTTCCCATTTCGTAAGAAACAAGTTCTCCGAGAGGTTGTTTTTTTGCACGTAATTTATCGCCGAACTGACGAACGTATTCACCGCGTTTTGGTGCGGGAATATTTCTCCAATATTTAAAAGCTTCAGAAGCTGTTTGAATTAATTTATCGTAATCGGCTTTAGTAGCAGTTTTTACTTTGCCAATTAATTTGCCATCAACAGGACTATAAGATTCGAGAACCGCACCGTTTGAGAACCAATTTTGACCGGTTGCACAACCATCGTTCACTTCTTTAATGCCTAACGTTTTTAATGTTTTTTCCATAATAAAATAAAAGGAGCGTAAATGTACGAATAAAAAGTTATTGGTTATAGGGTTATTGGTTATTCTGTTTTTTACTGCCTACTGCCACTGTCTACTTTACGAATAATTCCTACTTTTACTTAATGTTTAGCGATAAAGTGATATTCTATGGAGCTCTCGATTGGGGCTTAGGTCATGCAACACGCAGTGTGCCAATTATTAGGCAATTACTAAAAAACAATACCGTTATTTTAGGTGTAACTCCATTGACTAAAACGATTTTTGATGAAGAATTTCCGGAGCTTAAAAAAATTGAACTTCCACCTTATAACATCACTTATTCTAAACTACTTCCTCTTTGGATAAAACTAACTCTCAGTTATCCGGAGATAGCGGCTATTATTAAGAAAGAAAATAAATTACTTGAAAATATAATTAAAGAAAATAATATTGAGATCGTTATAAGCGATAACAGATTCGGACTTTATTCAAAAAAAATACATTCAGTTTTTATTACGCATCAATTATCTTTAAAAACGCCGGTATTTGAAACCATCGGAAATAAAATTAACAAGAGCTATATCTCGAACTTTAATGAAGTGTGGGTTCCGGATCATGAGGATGAAAGAAAAAGTTTAAGCGGTGAATTATCACACAGTAATCATTTTCATAAAGATGTAAAGTATATTGGTCCGCAAAGCAGATTGCAAGATACGATCACCAATATTGAAAAAGACAAATACGATTATTTAATTTTATTATCCGGGCCTGAACCAACGCGGACTGAATTAGAAAATGGATTATTGAAGTTAATAGCGGATTCAAAGAAGAAAGTTGCGTTTGTCCGCGGTTCAAAGTTAAAAGTAGAAGGTTTAAAGTTGGATGATGTAGAGCTTTTTGATTTTCCCTCGAAAGAAGAATTGAAAAAATTAATTTTCTCCTCTAAAAAAATAATTTGTAGAAGTGGTTACAGTACCTTAATGGATATGCATTTATTAGGGAAAAAAGAATTGATCTTAATTCCCACACCCGGACAAACCGAGCAAGAATACTTAGCAGAATATTGGAAGAAGAAATTTGGGGCAGTTTCGATGAAACAAAATGAAATAAATGTCAAAATTTTTTAGTAATTTAGATTATGTTTCGGTTTCTCATAATCCTTGCCTTTCTAACTCTTAGAATAAGTGCGCAGATTAATTATTATCAAAAATTTAATTATAGTAACGCCGCGTGTGTTACGGACCAAACTTCTAATTCAAATTTAATAATTACCTCAAGTAATAAATTAGTTTTTGCTGTTATTAAATACTATACAAACATCTCACCTTCTTTTAATACTATGTCTGCGTTTATCAAAACTGATATTAGCGGAAATTTTATTTTTAAGAAAACTTTCAGAAACCCGGATGATGTTTTACCTTATGATATTATTGAAACAAAGGATAAAGGTTATTTATTAACAGGCCATTCTCATTCCTATGATACCTTAGGCGGTACTGCTTCAGATATTTTAATTAAAACAGATAGTTCAGGAAATGTTTTATGGTCAAGAGTATTGGGTGGATGGTATGGCGATTCTGGTTTTAAAACTACTGAAATAAACGATAGCACTTATTTTGGAGTTGGAAATGACACATCAAATGCGGGTGATATTTATTATTACAAAAT
>JANYCL010000265.1 GCA_025360355.1 Sphingobacteriaceae bacterium | reverse complement strand
TCATGCAGCCAGCGCGCTACTAATTCTTTTCCGCTTCCGTTATTACCGGTAATTAAAACGCGGGCTTCGGTCGGTGCGACTTTTTCAATTAAATCTTTAATATCCTTAACCGCTTTTGATTCGCCAATGATATCGTAGGTTTTGCTTATTTTCTTTTTAAGTTGTTTAGTTTCTGTAACCAGACTGTTTTTATCTAAAGCATTTCTTACTGTAACTAATAGTCGGTTCAGATCAATTGGTTTTGCCAAGAAATCGAAAGCGCCTTTTTTAACAGCGTCGACTGCGGTATCAATTGTGCCGTGTCCACTCATCATAATTAGAGCGCTGCTAATTTTGTTCTCGTTTAATTTGTTTTGCAATTCGAGTCCATCCATTTTAGGCATTTTAATATCGCTTAAAATAATATCGTAATTGTTTTTTTGCGCCATGCTAAAACCTTGCGCTCCATCTTCGGCTTCATCCACTTCGTATTTTTCGAATTCCAGAATTTCCTTTATGCTTCTGCGAATTGCTTTTTCATCATCTATAACAAGAACTTTAGTCATACTGCAAATTTACTTAATATTAAAGATAACCCCTTCTTTTAGGGAATAGGTTGAAACTCTTAATTTTTTTAAATGTAAGTGGGTTAAAATATAATCAACAAATAAGCATGAGATCACGATCATATCCACTCGCATTTCGATCAGGCCTTTCGTTTTTAATCTTTCATTATATGTTGAGGCAATTATTTTTTTGGCGAGAGGAAAATATTTTTCCATATCAATATTATATTCTGTTTTTTTATCGGATAAATTTTCTGAGTCATATTCACCGGCCATCATATCAACAATAGAATCAAAAGCGCCTGAAGAACCAATTAATTCAAGAGGCTTATGTTTTTTACAGGCTTCCAAAAGTGGTATTAATTGCTCATCGAAATAACTAAACAAGCGTTTAGATTCGGTTTCCGTAATTGGATCAGAAGGATTAATTAGCTCTAACAATCTAGCTGCTCCTAATAAAAAACTTTGTTTCCATAGAATAGTATCGGCGTTAGCAATAATAAATTCGGTGCTGCCTCCGCCTATATCCATAATTAAAGATAGATCGTTGGTCATTTTAACAGCTTTCCGGTTACCGAAATAAATTAGTTCGGCTTCACGGTCACCATCAATAACCTCTACTTCAATTCCTGCTTCAGATCTGGCTTTTGCCACAAAATCTAAACCATTTTTAGCTGTGCGGATAGCAGATGTAGCAAGGGCTACAACCTTTTCTATGTTTTGTTCTTTTATAATTTTAGAATACTCTTTTAATGCGGAAATTCCTCTGTTAAAAGGAATATCAGCTATAAAACCCTTGTTAATTGTGCCTTCTCCTAATTTTACAGGAATCCGGTTAGAGCCAATTTTTTTATAGCCTCCGGTAGTATCGGTTTCAACAATAAGAAGGTTAAAGGTGTTGGTTCCTAAATCAATTACCGCAATTTTCATTTTCCCTATAAAGTTAGCATTCCAAAACTTTTTAACAATATATGGAAAATATTTATTTTTTTCTTGTCTTTTCGACTTTAAAACCCTATTTTTATTACTCTAAATTTCTAAAACTATGAAGAAAATTCTATTCACTTTGTTAATCGTTTTTGGTTTAAGTATTACAAGCGGTTTTTCACAAATTTCTCAAAATGTATCACACGGTTGTGTTGACGGGGTTATTTACCTTAAATACAAACCTGAAGCTTTAAGATCTAAAAAGATCGCTGACCCAACCAATGTTAGCCTTACCGGTTTACCCGGAATGGAAGCTGCGGCAGGTAAATATGGTATTACCAAAGTTTTTAAGCCTTTTTATCAGGCGGTTGATGATGCTGATCTACCCCGCATTTTTAAAGTAAAATTTAATAATGCAGCAATGGTTGAAGATATGATCCGTGATTTTTCGGCTACTCCAGGAGTGGAATATGCTGAAAAAGTTCCTTTAACTGTAACTTCTTTTACAACTAACGACCCAAGCGGACCAACTTTAAGCGGTAACCAATGGTTCTTAAATACAATTAATGCACAAAGCGCATGGAATGTTTATAATGGTACTTCAACAATTGTTGTGGCTGTTGTAGATAATTCAATGCAATACACTCACACTGATTTTGCAGGAAACATCTGGACAAACCCGGGGGAAATTGCAGGAAATTTAATTGATGATGATGGGAACGGTTATATTGATGATGTTACAGGTTATGATGTAGGTGATAATGATAATAACGTTTCACCTTTAAATACAACATGGAACCACGGTACACATTGCTGCGGTGATGTAGGTGCGCGTACAAATAACGGTGTTGGTATTTCGGCAATTGGTTTTAATGTAAAGATCATGACTGTAAAATCTGAATCGAACGCTAACGGACCAAATGTAATTGATAATGGTTATGGTGGAATTGTTTATGCTGCCCGTACTAAAGCACGTGTTATTTCTTGCTCTTGGGGTGGTACTGTTTCAGCAACATCAGAACAATCTGTAATTAATTATGCCTGGAGTAAAGGTTGTATTATTATTTGTGCTGCAGCAAATGATGGCAACTCAGTTCTGCATTATCCTGCGGCTTATAATAATGTTTATGCAGTAGCTTCTTCTGATGCTGCTAATGGCAAATCCGGTTTCTCTTGCTATGGAACATGGGTGGATATTATGACTCCAGGAGAAAACATTTATAGTACAGTTCCTAATAACGCCTATCAAAATATGTCGGGCACATCAATGGCAACTCCTATTACAGCTGGGTTAGCGGGATTAATGCTTTCTAAGAATCCATATTTAACACCAACTCAAGTATTAAATTGTATTTCATCTTCTGCTGCAAATATTTATACGCTCGCTTCAAACAGCGCATACTCACCAAACCAATTAGGTGCCGGTATGCTGGATGCTGGTAAAGCTATGATCTGTGCATCAGTAACTGCCGGCAGCCCTCCTGCCGCTGATTTTTATTCTAACCTTCAAACTACTTGTCCCGGCATGCCGATCAAGTTTTTTGATCTGTCTACACTTTATCCAACTACCTGGAGCTGGACTTTCCAAGGTGGTTCTCCTGCTACTTCAGCAGTTCAAAATCCTACGATCACTTGGGCTGCAGCCGGAACATATTCTGTTTCCTTAACTGCAACTAATCTTTTTGGCGGAAATTCTATAACCAAAGTAGCATACATAACAATCACTAACCCCGGAACTTTACCTTTAGTTGAAGGTTTCCAAGGTGCTGCATGGCCTCCTGCAAACTGGGTTGATGATAATAAGTTTTCTGACTCTATCCGTTTTTCAAGAGCAACCTCTTGCGGTGGTTATGGATTAAGTACAGCTTCCTTAATGTTTGATAATTATAATTTAAGCGAAGCTCCGATCAGAGATGGTTTTCAAATGCCAAAAATAAATATGAGCGCAGTGGCTCAAGCTAGCGTTAATTTTGATGTGGCTTTTGCACGTTATGATGCTACTTATACTGATTCCGTAGAAGTTCAGTTATCAACAAATTGCGGAGTAACTTGGTCAAGCATTTATTTTAAAGGCGGAACAGCTTTATCAACCGCGCCGGATTATACTGCTGCCGTTTTCGTTCCAACAGCTGCACAATGGAGAACTGAATCAATTAATATTACTGCTCTAGCTGCAGGACAACCAAATGTTTTAATGTCGTTTGTAAATCACGGACATTACGGAAACGCATTATACATTGATAACGTAAATATTTCTTATACACTTGCATCAGCACCAACTGCTAATTATAATTATGCGGCTTCAATGTGTAGTGGTGCTACAACAACGTTTACAGATACATCTACAAACACTCCAACTTCATGGAGCTGGAATATGCCGGGTGCATCTGTATCAACATCTACATTGCAAAACCCTACGGTTAGTTATGCTACCGGCGGAGTTTATTCAGTAACATTAGCTGCAACAAACGCTGTAGGAACAAATACAGTCGTAAAAACATTTACTGTAATTGGTACACCAACTGTAAATACAGCAGGCCCTGCAAGTATTTGTTCGGGCTCATCCGCAACTTTAACTGCAAGCGGTGCTACATCATTTACATGGAACCCTGGTAGTTTTGTTGGTTCTTCATTTGTCGTTACTCCTGCGGGTACTACAACTTATTCCATAACCGGAGTAACCGGAGTATGTTCAGGTAATACAACAAAACTTTTAACTATTACACCAAACCCGACTGTAGCTGCTGCAAGTTCTACAATTTGTACAGGTGGTACTGCTACAGTTACTGCAAGCGGTGCTACAACTTATAGCTGGAGTACTGGTTCAACTGCAACAAGCATTAACCCTACACCGGCGTTAACAACGGCTTATACCGTAACCGGAACTACAAGCGGTTGTACAGATGTTATGACAGTAACTGTAACGGTTGCTCCTGCGCCAACTGTTGCAGTTAATAGTGCAACTATTTGTAATGGACAATCAACTAACTTAACGGCAAGCGGTGCTACTAATTACACATGGAGTACTGGTCCGACAACTGCTTCGATCAGTGTTTCTCCTACAACTACTACAGTTTATAATGTAACAGGCGCTAACGGAACATGTACTGATGCAAAATCATCAACGGTAACTGTAAATGCATTACCAAGTTTAACATTAGCAAGTTCATCAAATACTGCTTGTACTGCAGGAACAGGTGGTGTTAACGTAACATTAACAGGTTCACCTGCGGGTGGTGTTTATTCCGGACCGGGTGTTGTTGGTACTACATTTACTACACAAACAAGTGCAGGAACTTATACAGCAACTTATTCTTTCACAAACATTGCTACAGGTTGTGCTAACACCATCAACACAACTATTGTTGTAAATGTTTGTACAGGTATTAATGTTATGAATTTGTTAGACGGACAACTATTAGTTTATCCTAACCCTAACAGTGGTGTATTTATGTTACAAGCTAACTTTGAAGAATCTTTTGATGTAACTATTTACAATAACATTGGTCAGATAGTTAAAAATGGTAAGAACCTAAAAGGTAACAACCAAATTGATCTTTCAGGTTTTGCGACCGGTATTTACAATATTGTTGTGAATGCAAATGGTAGTACTAAAACCATTAAAATGGTTATTGAATAATCTTTCGGTCCTGTCATCCTGACGCCCAGTCAGGATCTCAAAAAAGGCTGCTCTAATAGGGCAGCCTTTTTTGTTTTATGGAAAAACCCATGGCTCTGCATCTTAATAGTAAAACCACCCAACCATGAAAAACTCAAACTTTATTGTCCGCATTCCGGAACCTTGTCATGAAGACTGGAATAAAATGCAGCCAGATGAAAAAGGAAAATTTTGCGGTTCCTGCAGCAAATCGGTATTTGATTTCTCCAATAAAACTGATTCAGAAATAAAAAATATTTTAATTGAACATAAAGATCAAAAAGTTTGCGGTCATTTTAAGAAAACGCAAATTGACAGACCTTTAAGTATTAAAATTGATCTTAATAACCTCCCCAAAAACATGAGCACAACAAAGACTTTTGCTATTGCACTGTTTTTGGTATTCGGTACTTTATTATTTAGTTGTACAGATGAAAAAAATAATAAAGTAGGAGAAATTGCGATAGAAAATACAATTCCAAAAAAACTACCGGAACCGGAAGGATTCACTGTTGGTTCAATTGCAGCATTCCCTACTGAAACAATTGAACCGGTTCAAAATATTGAAACCGTAGAAGGTGAGATCTGCATTCGTGAAGAACATGTGAATGGCGGATTAAGTATTGAAAATATTTCTGCTATTAAGGATACAGTTTACGGGGTAAGAAAATTAAAAGATTCAATAATTACAAAATCAGTTCCTGAAATAATAGAAAGAACAATGGGAATAATGGTTATTAATGTTGTTCCGGAAGACACAACAACAACAACTGATTCTATACCCTTAAAAAATACTGCTACACAAATTGGAGATAATATTATCAGCAAACAAACTGATCTATCGATTTACCCCAATCCAAGCACGGGAGAATTTACAATTAAATATGATGTCGCAAAAAGAAGCGATATTCAAATTGATATTTTCGATATTAAAGGCGCACACATTAAGTCTGTTGTAGATGCAAATCAATATTCAGGTAAATATCAGATTCCTGTAAACTTAAGTGAATTACAACCCGGAATTTATTTTGTGAATTTAATTAAGGACGCGGAAAAATTTACAGAGAAAGTAGTGATAGAAAAATAATTTCACCCCCACCCTCACTCTGCTAAAAGCAGAGAATGAGGTCTCCCCCTTAAAAAAGGGGGAGAGTCAGTCTGTTCTTTATCTTTAATTTTTATTTATTTACAGGAACAACGATAGTAATTATAGTTTTATCTCTTCCTGCTTTTGCCGGATCATTAGTTGGTTTCATAACACCATAATCAGCTGCATTCATCGTAATAGTACCGCTAAATGTTGCTTTTTCTTTTCCGTCTTCTTTAAAAGTAAAAGGAAGTTCGATCACTTTTGTAGAATCTTTCATTTTTAAATTACCTTTTGCAACATAAGCATCACCATTGGCTGTAATGGATGTAGATGTAAAAGTTATTTTCGGATATTTTTCAGCGTCAAAAAAATCAGCTGTCAATAAATGTGAATTTAATTTCGGGTCGCCACCGTTTATTGTTTTCACATCGATAGATGCTGTAATTTTTGAATCCGCTAATTTAGCTTTATCAAAATCAATGGTTGAGCTTAAATTACCGAAAGTCCCTTTATGACCAGGATTGTTAGGTAATTCCCAAGTAACAGTACTCGCTTTTTCGTCAGCTTTCCAGATCATTGCCATTGTAAAAGCAGAACTAATGATAGCTGCTGCTGCAAGAATAATTATTGATTGTTTTTTCATGTTTTAAGATTTAAGGTTTAAAGATTTGAAGATTTAAATATAGTTAATATTAGTATTCAAACAGAATTTTTAACTTTTGTTTGAATCTTTCTTTTGGTAAAAAGTTATGTTCCAGACCAGCATTCATTGGCACAGGCGTGTCTAAACTTCCCTCTCTCATTACAGGCGCATCCAAATACTCAAAACAATTTTCAGTTATCAAAGCTGCGATCTCCCCTCCTATTCCTCCTGTTAAAGTATCTTCATGCAACACAATTACTTTTCCTGTTTTTCTTACCGACTCATAGATCATTTCAGTATCTAAAGGCGCTAAAGTTCTAAGATCAATAAGATCAGCTTTTATATTTTGATTCTCATTCAAAGCTTCTAATGCCCAATGAACACCTAATCCATAACTGACAATAGTAAGGTCATTTCCTTCACGCAGCAATTTTGCTTTACCAAAAGGAATTGTATAATAATCATCCGGTACATCTTCAGTAATACTTCTATATAATCCTTTATGCTCAAAATACATTACAGGATTCGGATCTTCAAATGCAGTTATCAATAAACCTTTTGCATCCGCAGGAAATGCAGGATACACAATTTTTAATCCCGGTGTTTTAAAGAACCATGCTTCGTTGCTCTGACTATGAAACGGTCCTGCAGCAACACCCGCTCCTGTTGGCATACGAACAACAACATCGGCGTTTTGTCCCCACCTGTAATGACTCTTTGCTAAATTATTTACAATTTGTGTCATGCCTTCGCTTACAAAATCAGCAAACTGCATTTCAACCATTGCTTTATGATCATTGATCGATAAACC
>JANYCL010000238.1 GCA_025360355.1 Sphingobacteriaceae bacterium | reverse complement strand
TATCCGAATGTAAGCGGTGTGTTAGGAAACGAAAAATTACCGCAGGGAACTTATTATTACATCCTCGAATTTAAAGGCGGCGATGTAAAAGCGAAAAACGGATTTATTGTATTACAGTATTAATAAAAGAGATTTAAGAATTATAAATTATTTCATACTATGAAAACAATTAAAAACATAAGCAAGATAATTTGTATTGGTGTTTTGTTTTTTACCAATGTAAAAACATCAGTGGCGCAGTACGATGCCATGTTTACGCAATACATGTTTAACGAAATGTTTATTAATCCCGCTTATGCCGGAAGTAAAGATGCATTGGCTGTCACAGCAATGAACCGTCAGCAATGGGTAAGTTTTCCCGGGCGACCGGTAACAACGACCTTCTCAATGCACGGTCCTGTTATCAACGACAAGATGGGTTTAGGAATTAGTTTCCTCAATGAAAAGATCGGTGTGTTGAATCGTAATCTTGCTTACTTAAGTTATTCCTATAGAGTAAAAGCCGGTAAGAATGGGCATTTAGCTTTTGGTTTAATGGGTGGTGTACACAATCAGGTAAATAAATTTGCTGATCTTAAAGCAACAGATGCCGGTGATATTAAGGTTTCACAAAATTCTCCAAGCGTTTATTCTCCTAATTTTGGATTTGGTTTATATTATAGCGATAAGAAAAATTACATTGGCTTATCCATTCCCCGGATGATCGATGATCATATTTTACTTGATGGCACCGGGAATCTTACAAAAATTAATAAAATTGAACCGAAAACATTTCATTATTATTTAACCTTAGGTAGAGTGTTCACCTTAAGTGATGGTCTTAAATTAAAAGCACAGGCCATGATCCAAGCCGTACAAAATGCGCCAATTCTATATAACGTAAATGCTAATTTCTTAATTAAAGAAAAAATTTGGTTAGGCGCATCTTACAGAAGCGGTGATGCGGTATCTGGTGTTTTAGGCATTCAGGTTAGCACACAATTCATTGTTAGTTATTCTTATGATTATACATTAAGTCAAATTCAAAAATACACTTCAGGCTCACACGAAATTGCTTTGGGTTATGTGTTTATGTATAAAGGGAAAAAAATTGTTACACCACGTTATTTTTAATATTTAAGGTTTTATGAAGTTTATGAACAAGAATATAATTGCAATAATTACACTGGTAGTTTTAAGTTTTGGTTTACGAGCGCAGGAAGGTCTGGCAAAAGCCAATAAGTTATACGATGCTAAAGCATATTCGGAAGCCATTCCTAAATATGAGAAATTACTGAAGAAAGATAGTAACAACGCTATTGTTTTATCTAAGCTTGGTGATTGTTACAGATTAACTAACAATGCAACCGGACAAATTTTATGTTATGGTAAATTAGCCGAATCAGGAAAAGCAGAACCTATTCAGAAATTATATTTAGGACAAGCTTATATGGCCCTAGGACGTTACGATGAAGCGAAAAAATATATGGAAGAATTTCAGGATGATGACAGAGGGAAAATATTTTCCAAATCAATTCACAATCTAATGACTTTTTCTAAAAACGCGGATGCCTACAAAATTGATAGCTGTAGTTTTAACTCGACTGAAAATGATTTTTCTCCAACATTTTTTCAGGATGGGATCTTAGTATTTACATCATCCCGCAAAAAAACTTCATGGATCAACCGTAAACATGGCTGGACCGGAAATGAATATTATAATTTATATACAACTGAAAGAGGTTCTGATGGTAAATACTGGAAGCCGGAAAAGTTTATGCGCGATCTGGAATCCAAATATAACGACGGACCAATTTGTTTTAGCAGTGATAAACACACAGTTTATTTTACACGTAATAACGTCAGCAAAAAAAACATGAGCGTTGAAGGAACTTATAAATTGAAAATTTTTGAAGCTAATTTAAATGTAGATGGGTTTGAAATGGTGAAAGAACTTCCTTTCAATAGCAATCAATATAATTGCGCGCATCCATCTTTGTCTCCAGACGGAAAAACAATTTATTTTGTTTCTGATATGGGTGGCGGAAAAGGCGGATTGGATATCTGGTATAGCAAAATGGGTTCAGATGGTGCTTGGGGAACACCGGTAAACATGGGTGATAAAGTAAATACAAAAGGTCATGAAATG
>JANYCL010000200.1 GCA_025360355.1 Sphingobacteriaceae bacterium | reverse complement strand
GCCACGCATACAAAAACAATTGCAGCATTTTATCAAATTTTTTATTGGTAAATAATTCTCCAAAAGAGGCGAATTCAAATTTATCTGCGCTTTGTACTGAACTTTTGTAATCAATGATCCTTAAGGTATTCCCTACTCTGTCGATCCTGTCGGCTTTACCTTTTATGAAAACTTCCGTTGGTTTTCCATTGATGTTAATTTGCAATGAAGTTTCTAATTCTTTTTCCAGTGCAACAATATTCAGGGTTTCTTTATTTAGCGTTTTCAAAAACGCATTGTCGAGATCAATTAATTTTTCTACATAAATTTTTAAAACACTTTGTTGCAATAAATTTTTTCCCTGAAATGCTTCCGATCTTGAAAAATAATTCAAAAACTGTTTTTCAACCGTACTTTCAATTTTATTCTTTATTTCTTTTATATGTGCCGTTACAATATTCTTTCCAATGAATGGAGAATACAAAACTTCCAGTGATTCATGTAAAATAGAACCAAATGTATTCGCCTCTGCCGATTCTTCTAACTCAACTGCTTCTTTTAGTCCGGCACCATAACGAAAATAAAATCGCAGACTACAATTTTTAAACATAATCAACGATGAAGGTGACAAACCGGAGTACTCTTCATTAACAGTTGCTTTTTTTAGAATTTTAGCAAGAGATTCAGTATTTTTTGGAATTATTATTTCGATTGAGGTTTTTTCTGCGACCGATTTATTTACTGCTATACTTTCTTTTATGTTTATTTTTTTATTGTAAACTGCTAATTCCAACTCAAGCTGACTAACAAACCTGCTTTTCTCTCCCTTACCGAAAGTATCAGTTTCTGTATCGTAAGTAATGAAAACATTTTGTGCACGTTGAAGCAAACGGTAAAAGTGATAAGCGTAGATCGCATCTTTATCGGCGTACAAAGGCAAACCAAAATACCTTTTCAGATCATTCGGTATAAATGAATTTTGCGATTTCCCGGAAGGAAGAACACCTTCATTCACTGAAACAAAAATAATATTTTCAAAATCGAGAGTTCGTGTTTCTAATACTCCCATAATTTGCAATCCCCGCAAAGGCTCGCCTATAAAAGCTGCCGAACAAGAACCAACGATCTGATTAAATAAAATTTTAAACGATTTTAAAGTCTCGAAATATTTATATTCACTTACAAATTGATCGACACGATTAAAATTTTTAATTAGAACTTCTAAATATTCTAATTCAATGCTTTTGTAATTATTTAATTCAGTACTTAAATGATATTCTTTTACCTGTTTTAAAATTCCTGATAAACATTCTGCTGCTTGTTTTGCTGTTATCCATGGTGTAAATAAGTTGGAGATCTTTTCATAACCCTCCGCAAATAACTCCTGCAATAATTTATCAGTAATGAAAGCGTAATTCTTATCGAGAATACGATTCACAATTGCATTTGTGTTTTTTAATTCAAGCATCGCCGCGTAATCCTTAAAAAACGAATGCCGCAATAAACTCAAAAAATCCTGGTAATAAATATGTTTCTGACTCTTATTTTGTTTTTCGTAAGCAGTTTGAATTTTTAATAAGAGATCTATAAAATTATATGGAGAAGTATAACGTATCGGATATTCCATTGTAATATTTACATACTCCACCCTATCCGGCAACATTTTAAGAACCGGCCACAATAATTTTTCGTTGGCAAGAACGATCGCAATTGAATCTGAGGCAACACCTTTATCCAACAGATCATTAATAATATTACTAACGGTTTGCGATTGTCCCATTTGTTTGGGAACAGCGATCACATCAATATTTTTCTCACCGCTAAAATGATCGCCAATGAAATATGCATTTTTATCAGCAAATGTTTTTAAATTCCTCCGCATGAATAAACCTGCTTCCTGCACCGGGTTCTCAACATAATATTTATCGGCATCCCAAATGATCTCTGCTTTTCCTGACTTACACAAACTGGAAAATATTCTCGTTTCCGCAGCATTCAAAGCGTTGAATCCACAAAATAAAATTTTTGAAAAACGTTTTGGATACTCGCTGTTCTCAAATTTCTTTACAGCTTCTCTATAACCCAAACCTTGATAAGCTTCGCCATTTTTTAAAAGTTCATTGGTAAAATGCTCATACATATTACCAAGCTGAGCCATGAATTTTATGTAATTGATCTGAAATTCGGTTAATTCTTCCTGCGCCAAACTCCAATTCTCAATTTCCTTTATGTCTTTTAAGTTTTTGTAAAGATCAATGGCATCCGCTAAATAACGGTCGATCTCATTAAAATCCTGCAGAATTAAATTTCCCCATTTAACAAATGAATCGAAGGGTTCAGCATTTTCTCCGTTTACAATTTTATAACTTTCGTACAAACGACAAATAAGATCTACATCCTCTAAATTTTGTAATCCGGAAAGTTCAGAGATAAGGTCTTCAGCTGAAATTATTGTGGGCAGCCAGATCGTTTTTTTATAAACTTTAGCTAAATGATTTTTTAAAAACAGGGCACCGCGTTTATTTGGGAGCACAATACAGAGGCTGTCCAAATTTTCTTTGTAATTTTGTTCTATCGTTTGGGCAACCTGATATAAAAACGTTTGCATAATGGCTTTTGAAGATATACAATTTCCTGTTTACCGTAAGTATAAAAACAATGCATCTTATTTTAAGATATTATCGCGGAATCAATTTGAGGAAATTCAGATCATTGGGACAAAGGCAAAAGTCAATCTCATTACAGCAAACCAGTTTCCGGAAATGAACCACATTTACGACCTAGTTTATAATCACGAAGGGCTTGGCTCGGAAATAACTGAAAATGAGTACCTTGAGGCTTTAAAAAAAGTTTAAAGCAGTCCTACTTTTTCTGCCTTTTGATTGTGTGAAATCCAAAAATTTCATATATTTGCACCCCTATTTAAAACAAAGGAAAATAAACAATGGAAAAACGTTACGAGACGGTCTTCATTTTAACTCCCGTTTTGTCTGATGATCAGGCAAAGGAGGCCGCGAAGAAATTTAAGAAAA
>JANYCL010000191.1 GCA_025360355.1 Sphingobacteriaceae bacterium | reverse complement strand
TCTGTTTAAAAAAATGAATGATAAACACGGACTTTCGCAAGCTTATAACAACATTGGCAGTATATATAACGAACTTAACAATACTGATAAAGCTGAAGAAAATTACATGAACTCATTACGTCTAGCTACTGAAACAGGCGCAAAAGATCTTGTGACTACCTGCTATAATAATTTAGGAACAATTTTCCAGAAGAAAAAAGAATATGCAAAAGCGCTTGACTATTTTGAAAAAAGTTTGACTTTCTCGAGGGAATTAAAAATTACGGAGGGAATTGCTTTTAATTTGGAAAGGATCGGTCAGGTGATGGAAGCACAAAATAAATTAGACGCAGCGCTTGAAAAATATAAAGAAGCACTTTCTATTCAGGAAAAAGCCGGACAAGCTTATAATACCGCAAGCGTTTTAAATTCTTTGGGAAGTTTATATAACAGGTTAAACAAAAACTCCGAAGCGATTGTATGTTACGAACGTGCTTTAAAAGCGGCACGCGAATTGCGTTCAAAGAAATTAATAGCAGATGTTTCTTTGAATTACGCCGCTCTCCTTAGGAAAAATAAAAATTTCAAAAAGTCTTATTTTTATATGAATCAATATTCAGCTTTAAAGGATACGATCTTAAGTGAAGAAAAGAACAAGAGTATGGCAGAAATGCAAACGCGTTTTGATACCGATAGCAAGGAAAACGAAATAACACTCCTCACAAAAAACAAAGATATTCAGGAATTAAAATTAGGAGAGCAAAGTGAAAATATCCAAAAACAAAAAGTAACTATTTATGCTTCTGTATTTGGAATAGCTTTAATGCTTGTCTTGACATTTTTTGTTTTAAAGAGTTACCGCGAAAAAAGAAAAACTAATTTACTTCTTGAAGAAAAGAACTTGGCTATCTCCAAACAAAAACAGATCCTCGAGGAGAAAAGCACTCAGATCACGCAAAGCATTGAGTACGCAAAAAATATTCAGGATATTATTTTACCGGAGGACAAAGTATTCAAAAAACAGTTTCCGGATTCGTTTGTTCTTTTTATTCCTAAAGATGTTGTAAGTGGTGATTTTTTCTGGATCAAGGAAAATAAAAATGAAATAGTAGTTGCTGCTATTGATTGTGTTGGTCATGGCGTGCCCGGCGCTTTTATGGCTTTGCACAGTTATAATTTACTCGAACGCATTGTAAAAGAAAAAAAAGGAATTTCTCCTGCAATAATTTTAGACGAACTAAATACAGAGGTCATAAAATCACTTCACCAAAATAATGAGGAGACTTCTTCCAAACACGGAATGGATCTGGCAATGGTGAAAATAAAAAAGAACGAAATAGAATTCGCTGGCGCAAGAAATCCACTCGTAATTGTTTCTCCAAACGGAGAAATGACAGAAGTAAAAGCCGATCGCATGTATGTTGGCGGCGCTATTGGAAATTTCACTAATAATTCTGTTAAACCAGAAGCCGGAAGTATGATTTACATGTTTACTGATGGTTATGCTGATCAAAAAGGCGGACCGGAAAATAAAAAGTTTTTCATTACGGTGTTTAAGCAATTGCTGACTTCGGTCGCAACGAAAAACACAACTGAACAAAAAGAAATTTTGCAGAGTACATTTAATGAATGGAAAGGAAGTCATGAACAGATGGACGACATACTTGTAATTGGAATTAAAATTTAATGAAGAAAGTTTTGATTATATTTTTATGCATTGCAGCTAACTTATTATTAGCGGGTAACAGGGATTCGTTGTTGAAGGCTGTGGCATCGCATAAAATAGATTCTGTTTACATTAACATGCTTTCTGAGATCGCAAATACTTATGAGGACGCAGGAGATTATGATATGTCGATAACCTATAATTTACGGGGTAGTAAAATTTGTGATTCATTGCACTATAAATTCGGTCAGCAAAATGCGCTCAATAATTTAGGAAATTGTTATTTGGATAAAGGCGATGTAAAAAAAGCGCTTGAATCACATTTGGCAGCTTTAAAGATCCGTGAGGAAATGGTCGATAAACTTGGTATTGCCTACAGCTATTTGAATTTAGGAAATACTTATTTCAGATTAGGAGAGGAAGAAAAATCGCTTGAAGAATATAAACGTTCTCTTAAATTAATGTACGAGTTAGGCGACACCATGCGGGCTGCTGTTTGTCTTACCAACATGGGATCCATTTACAGTAACCAAGGCGATATTGCAAAAGCGCAGGAACATTATCTCAAAGCATTGGGAATAAGAAAACGCTTTAATGATCTGGATGGTATTGCTGAAATTTATTCTAACCTTAGTGTAACTTTATTGGATGCAAAAAAATACAAAGAAGCATTAGAATATGCATTCGAAACTATTAAATTGTATGGTGAGACAGGAAGTAAATTAGGGAAATCAATTTCCTTTAGCAACATTGGGGATATTTACGAGCACATGAATGATCTGACTAATGCAATTAAATATCAGCTTATGTCATTGGATCTTGCAAAGGAAATGGAAAGCTCATGGATGCTGCAAACGAATTATCAGTTACTAGCATTGGCTTACGAAAAGAAAAATGATTTTGAGAAAGCTGTGCTTTACGCGGAATTATTTTCGAGAACTCGTGATTCACAGATGAGTTCTGAAAATGGAAAGATGATCGCGGAAATGCAAACACGTTTTGAAACT
>JANYCL010000189.1 GCA_025360355.1 Sphingobacteriaceae bacterium | reverse complement strand
CTATTACATTAGCAGTTTTCCGCCCAACCCCCGGTAATTTAACCAGATCTTCAATTTCAGAGGGCATAATTCCCTTAAAATCGTTTAAAAGCATTTTGGCCATTCCTACCAAATGCTTAGCCTTATTATTCGGATAACTAATGCTTTTTATATAGGTAAAAATAGTATCGCTGTTAGATTCGGCCAAAGCCTCAACAGTTGGGTAATCTTTAAACAAAGCCGGCGTTATCATATTCACACGTTTATCGGTACATTGGGCGGACAAAATAACGGCTACAATTAATTCGTAGGGACTAGAATAATTAAGCTCTGTTTCCGCTATAGGAACATGGGTTTTAAAGTAATCTAAAATATGAGTATAGCGTTCCTGTTTGGTCATTGTGAGTTAAAGAAGGGTAAAAATAATCAAGGTTTTATTTTTATGAGTAATTTTAAGCAAATATAACATGAACATTAAGTCGCTATATCTTTTACTTTTCATTTTTGCAATGTTTAACGCTTGCACGAATCCACCCAAAGAGGAAAAATATATTATGATCAACAAAGAAGCGGTGAAAAAACAATTTGTTGAAGCTAATAAACTCTTAGCCAAAAAAGAAACCGACGATATGGATGCGTATGCCCGTAATCATAAACTCAATTTTATTAATACGAATCTAGGATTAAGATATTTTGTTTACGCTCCAGCAATAAAAGGGGATAGCATAAAAGACGGATCTGAAATTACAATGGAATTCACAGTTTCTTTATTGGATGGAACAGAATGTTATACCTCAAAAGAAAGTGGTCCGCGTAAATTTATAGTAGGTAAAGAAGATATTGAAAGCGGCATTCAATCGGGCGTGAAATTTCTTAAAAAAGGTGATAAAGCTATTTTTCTTATCCCATCACATTTAGCGCACGGATTATTAGGTGATATGAATAAAATACCGCCGCAAATGCCAATTGTTTACGATATTCATATTCTGAACCAATGAGACTATTATTTTGAGAGGCGAAGCCGATACTAAATCATCAAGTCGAATTAGTCCCGCGTATTTTCGCGGGATCTTTAGATCGCTTTTTAAAAGAAATATTATTTTAATAATTGTATTTGGATTTTTTCTGTCCGGATGTAAACCTAAACCTAAGATTTATTTTGATGGATTCTCACGAAATGAAGCGGGTTTGTATTATAAAATGGTTTCTATCGGCGATGGGGATTATAAAATAAATGTATGGGACGATGTGAATTTCGCTTGTACATTCAAAAAGCAGAACGATTCTGTTTTTTTCTCCTCATCCCGCGAAAAAATATATTTTGACCCATCAGATTCCCTTGATAAATCAATTTTTTTAGCGCATTTCAGAAATTTAGTAAAAGGCGATAGTGTTATTTATTACATGAAAACAAAAACATTTTTCGAAAGCTATTTCCAAACTCCTGTTCCGGAATATTGTAAAAATGATTCGCTTGTTAAAGTGGAAGTAGGAATAAAAGATCTGAAAAAAGAAGTAAAGATCACCGAAAAAGAACTTAAGCTCATTAAAAAATTCATTAAAGAAAATAATTATGATGTTGTGACTGAATTACCTAATAAGATCTTTATTTTGGAACATAAACCGGGGATCGGCACCGATATGGTAGCTTATGGAAAGTCGGTTACAGTAAATTATAAAGGCTTGTTTTTGAATGATAGTTTATTTGACAATCCTTTATACCCCTTACAATTTAACTATGGAACGCCCGACCAATTACTAAAAGGCCTAAATTTTGTTATAAAGGGCATGCATAAAGGCGAATTTATTAAAATAATATTACCTTCGTACCTCGCTTATGGCGAAAGTGGGAATACCAATGGAACTGTAGCCCCTTTTACGCCTTTGCTATACGAAGTAAAAATAACTGACATAAAATAAACCAACATGAACAAAAACCTGGTACTCCTTACATCTATTGCTGTTTTAGCAATGGTATCTTGTAAAAATTCCGAATTTGACGGCTATACTAAAGCGGAAAGCGGATTAAATTATAAATTTTATAATCACGACGAAAATGGCGTTCACCCTAAAGAAGGTGATGGCGTTGCTTTCTCTTTTATAATTAAAAAACATTCGAACGATTCGGTTTTAGTGGATTCTAAAACTATTACCGGTGATGGTACAGGAGTTTTCCGCTATATGTTACCGAAATCATCGTTCGTGGGAAGTATTGAAGATGCTTTAGTAATGATGAGTAAAGGCGACAGCGCTTCCTTTATTATAAATGCAGATTCTTTTTTCTTAAAAACACAACGTGCAAAAGAATTACCTCCACATATTAAACCGGGCGAATTTTTAGTTGTTTCAATTAAGGTTGCTGAAGTAAAACCAAGAGCTGAAATTGAAGTGGAACAGAAAAAGAAACAAGCAGAAATGGAAAAAATGGCTATGGAAATGCAAGGAAAAGAAAAACCTGCCTTTGATAAATATTTAGCCGATAATAAGATCACAACTAAACCAACTGCAAGCGGATTAATTTATATCGAAACTAAAAAAGGTTCAGGTCCACATCCTGCCGCAACTGATCAAGTTGTTGTAAATTATTTAGGAACATTATTAGATGGAACAAAATTTGATGCTTCAGCTGATCATGGCGGTCCGGCAACATTCGGTTTAAATCAGGTAATTCCGGGTTGGACAGAAGGTTTACAATTAATGGCTAAAGGCGGAAAAGCAAAATTAGTTATTCCATCAGCACTTGGTTGGGGCCCTCAAGGAAATGGTAAGGTAATTCCTCCATACGCCCCTGTTGTGTTCGAAGTAGAATTAATAGATATTAAAGCACCACAGGCGGAAGTTCAACCAACTCCTCCGGGAAAATGATGAAGTAGATCAAAGATCACTTCATCATAAATTATTATGATGAAATAAAAAAAATAAGAACATGAAAAAAAGTATAGTATTATTAGCGGCACTTTTTTTAGTAGCCAATGTTGCATGTTCTCAAAAGAAAGAAAAAGTTAAACTTAGTAAAATGGACAAAGAATTTTTAGACAAACAACCCGATGGCATTTACGCCAAAATTGAAACTACAAGAGGAAATATTTATTGCTTTTTGGAAAGTAAAGTTGTACCAATAACAGTTGCAAACTTTGTTGGACTTGCTGAAGGAACAACTACAAATACTGCGAAACCCGCTGGAGTACCTTATTACGACGGACTTATTTTTCACCGCATCATTCCGGGATTTATGATCCAGGGTGGTTGTCCGCTTGGAACAGGTAGTGGCGAACCCGGATATAAATTCGCTGATGAATTTGTTCCGAATTCTGATCTGGGAAAAAACGGATATAAGCGTGGTGTTCTCGCTATGGCAAATTCCGGACCAAATACAAACGGCAGTCAGTTTTTTATTATGCATAAAGAGTATGCTTTGCCTTATAGTTACTCCATCTTCGGTCACGTTGTTCAAGGTATTGAAGTTGTAGATTCTATTGTAAATACTCCTCGCAATGGAAGTGATCGTCCGAACGTTGAGCAGAAGATGATCCATGTAACTATCATGCGTAAAGGAAAAGATGCTGAAGCGTTTGTAGCAGACATCAATAAAATGCAGGAAGAAAAAATTAAAACTGAACACATGGCAATGGAAAAAGTGTTAAAGGAAAAATATGGTTCAGCTGCAACAACAGGTTCAGGTTTAAAACACATCATTGAGAAAAAAGGTGAAGGTGCAGGAATTAATCCCGGTGATAACGTAACTTTTCATTGCACAGGATATTTATTAGATGGAACAAAATTCTGGTCGTCATATGATGGAGGCGGACAACCTTTATCATTGCCAATGGGTGCAAATCCTCCAAAATTAATTCCCGGCATGGAAGAAGGAATTGTTTTATTGAAACAAGGTGGCAAAGCAAAATTGATCATACCGCCGAATTTAGGTTATGGTGCTGCAGGTTCGCCTCCGGTAATTCCGCCTAATTCTTGGTTAGTATTTGATATTGAAGTTTTAAAAGTAGGTAACTAATAATGAAGCAGATCAAAGATCGCTACATTACAAAACGAACAATATGAGCGACGAAGCTAAAGAAGCGGTTGTAAAAATTTTAACCGACTATCTTGAACAAAACGGTCATCGTAAAACGGCCGAACGCTTCGCAATCCTGAATGAGATTTATTCGCACGACGGACATTTTGATATTGAAGGTCTTTATTTAATGATGAAAAATAAAAAGTATCGCGTTAGTCGTGCTACTTTGTATAATAACATTGAGTTGTTGTTGGAAGCAGGATTAGTGATCAAACATCAGTTTGGTAAAAACCTTGCGCAATTTGAAAAAGCTTACAAATACAAACAACACGATCATTTAATTTGTACCGATTGCGAAAGAGTACTTGAATTTTGTGATCCGCGTATCATGCAGATTCAAAAAATGACAGAAGAGTTATTGCATTTTGATATTTCTCATCATTCTTTGAATTTTTTCGCGAAATGCCGGAGTTTAAAAGAAAAAGGAAAGTGCGAATTTAAAAAATAAAAAATATGCTATTTGATTTCTCCATATCCGAACAACCTAACTGCGTTATTCTTTCCTTATCAGGCGAACTGATCGAGAAAAACCAGTCGATGGATCTATTAAAAAAAGTAGATGAGTTAGTAGCAAGCGGCAAAACAAGAATTGCACTCGATCTCGCTAATTTAAAGTACATGAACAGCAGCGGACTAAACAGCATGATACAATTACTAACCAAAGCAAGAAAAGATGGCGGAGAGGTTGTAATTTGTAACATGAATAAAAAAATAAACGAGCTACTTCTTATAACTAAACTAAACACTTTGTTTAAAGTGGTTGAAACCGAAGCCGAAGCTGTTGCTTTGTTAGGAAAGTAATATTTGGGCTAAAGCCCATCATCTATATTTTATATCCACGACCTAAAGGTCGTGGCAACAGAAACCAGATCACAAAATTCTATTCTAAATAATAGCCACGACCTTTAGGTCGTGGTAAAATGAAGCCAAAAGAATGGGCTTTAGCCCAAATAGCATAACTAAATTTCTACAATAAAATGAACTTCTTCTCCGGATTTTTTAAAGGATTTGGAAATTGCTTCAAAGCATTTAATGTTATTTTTAATAAGGGCCTTTGGCCTTTTTTGATCTATCCCCTCATTATTTGGTTAATTACATGGATCCTAACTTTGTTCGGGATAGTATTACTTGCCGAATATCTTACAGGTTTAATTAAAGGTTATTTTAATATTGGAGACAGTTCTGGTTTTTTTGCCGCTATAATTGCTATACTGATAAAGATCTCGTTGTTTTTGATTTCCGGAACGTTCTCGCGTTATATTTTATTAATTGTACTTTCTCCATTGTTTGCATTGTTATCTGAAAAAACCGAAGCGGCAATTACAGGCTCTCAATTTCCTTTTTCTTTCAAACAATTGATAAAAGATATTTTAAGGGGAATTTTAATTACACTTCGGAATTTTGCAATTGAATTCGGTATTATCATTATCTGCACAATTCTTTCTTTTTTTATTGCACCTGTAGCCATTCTAACCATTCCATTTCTCTTATTCGTTTCCTGGTTCTTTACAGGCTTTACTATGTTAGATTATAGCTCAGAGCGCCATAAATTAAAAGCAGGTGAGAGCACAGATCTTATAAGACTAAATAAAGGCTACGCTTGTGGTATTGGCTGCGTATACTGGTTGTTCATGATCCTTCCTTTTTTCATTGGTGATATCATTGGTATAATGTTTGGTCCGGCTGTTGCGGTTGTAGGGGCAACTATTTCTTTTTTGGAGATAAGGAAGAATAGGTATGACGATGTCAGCAGGTTTTAAAATTCTGCGGAACTATGTTTGAGTGCTGATGATAAAATAATTACTTTTATTTTTATTTTGAACAATAATTATGACCAATAACGATATATTACGCCGCATTCGCTACACCTTCGATTTTAACAACCGAAAAATGCTGGAAATTTTTGCCTTAACCGGTTATGAGGTTAAGCCCTCACAGATAATAGCCTGGTTGCAAAAAGACGGTGATCCGGATCTAGTTGAACTGAGCGATAATGAACTGGCTTATTTTTTAAATGGTTTTATTAACGAAAAGCGTGGTAAAAAAGAAGGCGAGCAGCCTGTGCCCGAAACAACACTTAATAACAATATTATTTTCAGAAAATTAAAAATAGCACTGAATTTAAAAGACACAGATATTCTGGAAATTTTGAAGTTAGCTGACATGCGCATTAGCCCTCATGAATTAAGTGCCTTCTTCCGCAATCCTGACCAAAAGCAATATCGCATCTGTCATGATCAGTTTCTGCGAAATTTTTTACATGGTATGCAATTAAAATTCCGCCCTGCAAAGCCGAAGTAAGAAAAAATCCTTAACTTTAAATTATGAATTTATTTAGATACTTATTCTTTTTCTGTTTGGTGATTTCCTTGAATGCCTATTCCCAGGTAAGAATTTTATTTGATGCAACAAAAGCGCAAACTGCAGGCAATGCTGATTGGGTTATTGATGCGGATCTGAATAATATGTCGTGGAATCCTTCCGCTTGTATCAGCTGCGGAAACGAATCGAATGCTCAGAAAATTCCCACCGCTGCTCAAAGTGGTATCACTGCATCAACACCTGAAGCTTTTTGGACAGGTTCTTTATCAAATTGGGGAATCGATTGCGTGAAACGCGGATATGCTGTTGAAACATTACCATATAACGGTCTGATCACGTATGGAAACATAACAAATCCGCAGGATCTGAAAAATTACAAAGTTTTTATTATTGATGAACCAAACATATTATTTACATCAGTTGAAAAAACAGCCATTATGAATTTCGTTAAAAATGGCGGAGGTTTATTTATGATCTCTGATCATGATGTGAGCGATAGAAACAGCGATGGTTATGATTCTCCTGCTATTTGGAATGATCTTATTCAAAATAATTCTGTTCAGAACAATGCATTTGGTTTTTCTTTTGATCTTTTGAATTATTCGCAAACAAGTAATAATGTTTTGGTTTCAGCAACCGATTCAATTTTGCACGGACCAATGGGAAATGTTACGCAAGTTAAATGGACTAATGGAACTAGCATGACAACGAATACGCTGCAGAATCCAACGGTTAAAGGTGTAGTTTTTCAAACCGGAGCTTCAACAGCAGGATCAAATAGTGTAATGTGTGCTTATTCGCGTTGGTATGCCGGTAAAGTAGGAGCAATTGGTGATAGTTCTCCGCCGGATGATGGAACAGGTGATGTAAATGATGCATTGTATAATGGTTACACATTAGATGCAGCAGGAAATCACCAGCGTTTGATTATGAACATGACGATCTGGTTAGCTTTAGGTGGCGGACCTCTTGGAGTGGAAGAAATTAATTCAGAGAATGGTTTTTCACTATATCCAAATCCATCAAATAATGATCTTACAATAAAATGGAATGAAAATTTTCCTCATACTCCTGAAATTAAGATCACAAATGTAAATGGTGAATTGATGAAATTTAGCAGTGTAAACAACAACAACAATGAAATTGTATTGGATATTTCTAATTTAGCTGATGGTTGTTATTTTGTGAGTCTGAATACTGAAACAGATCATTCTGTAAAAAAATTAGTGGTGATGCACTAACTTAAAGTTTAATTCCCACCAATAACACATCATCAACCTGATCTAAATTTCCTTTCCAGTCGTTGAAAGTAATTTCAAGAACATTTTTTTGGGCACTTAAATTTAGAGCTGCGTTTTGTTTTAAGGTTTCGCAAAGTTTACGGTATTTGAATTTTTTTCCATCTGCACCTCCGAATTGATCAACGTAACCATCGGTGCCTATGTAAAAAATATCACCTTTTTTATGATCTACAGTATGCAAACCAAACGAATGTAAACGCTCACCTTGCCCAACCGGCATTTTATCATAAGGCAATTCAGTTAATTGTCCTCCTGTAAATAAAAGCGGACTAGTATTAGCGGCCGAATAGGTTATAGAATTATTAGCATTATCAAAACAAACTAACACGCCATCAAAACCATCTTTTTGTTCTTCGCGAGAAATACTTTCTATCAATCGTTTCCTTACGTAATTCAAGACTTCATGTGGTTCTAAAATATTTTTTTCGTTTATGGCTTCGCTTAAAAATGAAATATTTAATAAACTCATAAATGCTCCAGGTACGCCGTGTCCTGTGCTGTCGCATACCGCGAGGTAAAACTGCTTGCTACTAACTGTTGATTGCTCGCTGACAACTGAGGCTGCCCAA
>JANYCL010000211.1 GCA_025360355.1 Sphingobacteriaceae bacterium | reverse complement strand
TCGACGGGGGGGTTTGGCACCTCGATGTCGGCTCGTCACATCCTGGGGCTGGAGAAGGTCCCAAGGGTTGAGCTGTTCGCTCATTAAAGTGGCACGCGAGCTGGGTTCAGAACGTCGTGAGACAGTTCGGTCCCTATCTGTGATGGGCGTTAGTTATTTGAGGGGCGCTGACTCTAGTACGAGAGGACCGAGTCGGACAAACCGCTAGTGTACCAATTGTGGCGCCAGCTGCACCGTTGGGTAGCTATGTTTGGATGAGATAAGCGCTGAAAGCATCTAAGTGCGAAACTCACCTCAAGATAAGATAACTTTATAAGGATCGTTGAAGACTACAACGTTGATAGGTTACAGATGTAAAGGCAGTAATGTCAAAGTCGAGTAATACTAATTATCCGTAAGCTTTCTGTTATGGCATCCAAAACAGTTAGAAGTAAGTAGAGAGCAGCAATGCTTTCTAC
The DNA here is from genome assembly GCA_025360355.1 of Sphingobacteriaceae bacterium. Taxonomy (GTDB): domain Bacteria; phylum Bacteroidota; class Bacteroidia; order B-17B0; family Aurantibacillaceae; genus JAHEYG01. Next base: position 4,037 of record JANYCL010000211.1, on the reverse strand, counting down.
TTACCGAAAACTTATTGCCTTGTGTCTTTTTTCATTATGTATTTATTTAATAAAAAAATTAGGTTCAGTTTTTTTTGAACCGATCCCTTTATGGCGTTTATAGCGGCGGGGATCACCTCTTCCCATTCCGAACAGAGTAGTTAAGCCCGCCTGCGCAGATGGTACTTGGCCTAAAGCCTGGGAGAGTATGTCGATGCCAATTTTAAGAAGAAAAAGCCTCAGAGAAATCTGGGGCTTTTTTGTTTCCAAAAATCCCGGATGGAACTTTCCTCCTCAGGCGGATGGATGGGAGAGTATGTCGATGCCGATTTTAAAAGAGAAAGCCTCTTCAGTAATGTTGGGGCTTTTTTGTTTTTATGCCGTGATCAAACTATTTGATAAGCGGTTCTTAATTCCTGTCAAAGAAACTAAAGTATCAAAAAAAGTTTCCTACTTTCGCTGTGCATTATTTTGAACTTTGTACTTTTAAATGAAAAAATTAATTATTTTATTTTTCCTTATCCTTTGCGGTAATTTTTACGCGCAGGAAAAATTCACTATTAGCGGTTATGTAAAAGATGCCGGCGATGGCGAAGCAATTATTGGTGCAGTAGTTTACAAACAAGGAACGCAGATCTCTACAACAACTAACGAATACGGTTTTTATTCGCTAACACTTCCTGCGGGTAATCACACAATTATTACAACGTATCTTGGATACGTAACAGTTAATTCTCCAATAGAATTGACACAAAACACCACATTAAATTTTGAAGCAAAAGAAAAAGGCCGCGACTTACAAGAAGTAGAAGTAAGCGCAGAAGCAGCCGATAAAAATATCAAGAACACCGAAATGGGCGCTACTAAAATTGATATTAAACAAATTCAAAAAATGCCTGCGTTGTTAGGAGAAGTTGATGTTATTAAAACAATTCAATTACTTCCTGGGGTTACAACAGTAGGTGAGGGCGCAAGCGGATTTAATGTGCGTGGCGGAAACATTGATCAGAATTTAGTTTTATTGGATGAAGCTCCCGTATACAATTCATCACATCTCTTCGGTTTCTTTTCTGTTTTTAATCCGGATGCTGTTAAAGATGTGAAATTAATTAAAGGAGGAATCCCTTCACAATATGGCGGACGAGTTTCTTCCATTCTGGATATCCGCATGAAAGAAGGAAATAATAAAGCGTATGAAGTGAATGGTGGCATTGGTACTATTTTTAGCCGTCTCTCAATTGAAGGACCTATTAAAAAAGATAAAGCTTCATTTATTATTGCGGGCAGAAGAAGTTATATTGATGTTTTAGCGAAACCGGAATTAAAAAGAAAGGATCCTGCATTGGCTAATGCAAAATTTTATTTCTACGATCTAACAGCGAAACTTAACTGGAAAATAAATAATAAAAATACCGTTTTTGCCAGTGGTTATTTTGGTAAAGACGTTTTTGGCGCCGGCTTTACATTTAACTGGGGAAATGCAACTACAACTATCAGATGGAATCGCGTTATCAATGATAAATTATTCATGAACATGACCGGGTTCTATAGTAATTATGATTACGAACTCGGGTTTAAATCAGACGGAACAAGTCAACAATTTAATTGGAAATCTAATATCATAAACTACAGCATTAAACCCGATTTTATTTATTATGCAAATAGTAAAAATACTATTCGTTTCGGATTACAAGGTTTGCTGTATAATTTTAAACCGGGAATAGCTTCTGTTACAGATGACAAAAATAATATCACAAATATCGGACTTCCCGATAAAAGAGGTGTTGAATATTCCGCTTACATCGGACACGAATATAAATTGCGTCCAAGGTTAATTTTGGAATACGGTTTACGTTGGAGTGCATTTACTTATATCGCCAAAACAATTTACAATTACAGAGATACAATTCCGAATACAGAAAAACCACTTGCTTCTGAACAAAAATTCGATAAATGGCAATTCTCAAAAACATATAATAACGCTGAACCACGTTTTAGTTTAAATTATGTCATTAACGATAAAAGCTCAGTTAAGGTAAGTTACAACAGAATGGCGCAGTATATTCAAATTGTATCAAATACCGCGGCGAGCACACCGTTAGATGTTTATACTTCTGCAACAAATAATATTAAACCTTTAGTTGCCGACCAAGGAGCTGTTGGTTATTTCAGGAATTTTAAAGATAATATGTTTGAGACTTCTGTTGAAGTTTATTATAAGTACATGAAAAATCAATTGGATTATATTGACAATGCAGATCTTCTTCTTAATAAATATCTGGAAGCACAATTATTACAAGGTTTGGGAAGAGCTTATGGCGCCGAATTGTATGTTAGAAAAACAAAAGGAAAATTAACAGGCTGGATAAGTTATACATTGTCAAAAACTGAAAGGTTAGTCCGCGGAATAAGTAATGATCAATGGTTTTTCTCGAAGTACGACAGAACACACATGCTGAATACTGTTTTAACTTATGATCTAAACAAAAGATTGACTTTCTCAGGAAATTTTATTTTTTTAAGCGGTACACCCGCCACATTTCCAAATGCAAAACTTCAAATACAAACAATAAACATTCCTTATAATACCCAAAACCAACGCAACAATTACAGGATAACGCCTTATAATCGTTTAGATCTAAGTGTCACTTTTAATTTAACACGTAATCCTGATTCTAAAAAACACCATTCACTTGTATTAAGTGTTTATAATGTTTACAATAGGAGAAATGCATTTTCAATTTATTTCAGAACTAAAGAAGGCGAACCAATGCAAACTGAAGCAGTACGGTATTCAGTTATTGGATCGATCGTTCCGGCCTTAACTTATAATTTTAGATTTTAATTATGAAGAAATTTTTAGCTTTCATACTTGTCACATTTATTTTCACATCATGCCAGGATGTGGTGCAAATTAAACTCGATAAAGGATCAAAACTTTTAGTTATCGATGCTTTTATTTCAAATTTAAGAACAACACAAAAAATTCGTTTAACCTATACTGATGATTATTTTAGTAATCAAAATCCGCCGCCCGTTACAGGTGCAAGCGTAATCTTACGAGATCTAACTAATAATGTAGTTTATAATTTTGCGGATCAAAATAATGGTGATTATGTTTTCAATCTAGTAGCATTTACAGATACACTTGCTTACGTGGGTCACACTTATAAATTGGAAGTTACTTTTGGCGGTAATCTGTACACATCTATTGTTGATGAAAAACGTCCAGCGAAATTAGATAGTATTAGTGCAACTTATCATGACGGTTCAAGTATTTTTGCACCAAAGGCGGGATATTATTGTATTTTATGGGCGCGTGATCTACCAGGACCAATTTCTGATTATTATTGGATAAGGTCATCTAAAAACGGAACACCTTATTCGCTAGCTTCTGAAATTAATTTAGCAATAGACGGTACCGGCGGAAGCGTTCCTTCAGCGGATACATTATTATTTACACCGCCTGCAATTAATCAAATTATTCCAAGAAGGGAAGTGTTAGCTCTTGGCGATACCTGCGCTGTTGAAATACATTCTATAAATAAAGAAACATATTTCTTTTTAACTCAAGTTATTAATCAAACAAGTAATTCAGGTTTATTTGCAACTACACCTGAGAACGTTAGAACAAATATTATTTCGCCGGAAGGTGCAACTAAAGCGATTGGTTGGTTTAGTATTGCTTCAGTAAGCGTAGGTGGGAAAAGAATAAAGTAATTCACAGTCAACTTTATACTTTTGAAACTAAAATAAAACTGTGTTGTTCTCCTTTAAAGCAATTATAAATAAGTATATTTTTTATTTCCTTTGTCTCAGCTGATCTTTTGATCATGTGTTGTGGAATTTTTTGCGTTTCTAAAATATGACATGCTAACCATAATGCAACTCCTGATGCCGTTGGAAATTCACCACACATATGTTTGAAATGTGCCAAAGTTGTTTTGTCACTCATCACTGATTCTAATGAATTATAATATTCCGAAAAGCGGATGTCGCCATTCTCACCTGAAAGGAATAGATCTATATTTTCAATTAAATTTTTCTTAAGAAAAACT
>JANYCL010000102.1 GCA_025360355.1 Sphingobacteriaceae bacterium | reverse complement strand
TTTTTGTTAGACGCTGATCTTAATTTTTATTTTTTAGAAATGAATACACGCTTACAAGTTGAACACACGGTAAGCGAAATGATAACCGGTTTGGATCTAGTGAAAGAACAAATTAAAGTTGCACGCGGCGAAAAACTTACTTTTAAACAGGAAGATCTGAAAATAAATGGTCATTCCATTGAAGTTCGTGTTTGTGCTGAAGATCCTGCGAATAATTTTTTACCGGATATCGGAAAATTAATTGTTTATAAAACACCGAGCGGTCCTGGAGTTCGTGTTGATGATGGTTTTGAAGAAGGTATGGACATTCCAATTTATTATGATCCCATGATCGCGAAATTAGTGGTACATGGTAAAGACCGGAATGATGCGATCGCTAAAATGTTGCGCGCCATTAACGATTACAAAATTATTGGTGTTGAAACAACATTAGATTTTTGCACGTTTGTGTTAAAACATGAAGCATTTATCTCTGGTAAATTTGATACGGGTTTTATCAGCAAATATTTCACTCCCGAAATGTTAAATCCGGCAGGAAATGAGAATGATGAGGCTTTAGCAATAGCTGCTTCTTACATTTTTAACAATCAAAAGAACCATTCTCAGCCAATATCGAATGGTTCTGTTAAAAAAAGTAAATGGCGTGAAAACCGCTTAAAAGATTGATGTAACTTTAGGTTACCTTTTACGTAAAATACAATAAACAGGTATATGAGTTGTTCAGAATATATACCATCCCATCGCTCTTCCAGGATCAAAACCCCTGCCCTAATTCTGTTTATGTTCATTTTAAGCACCTCTTTATTTTCCCAGGATAATACTGATCTAACTGTTCCAACAACTGAACCCGGTTACAAATGCAGAGCTGAAATTATTAATGGCGATACAGTTCCTGTTATTGATTTACCTGACATGTATGTTTACACAGAATATGTTTTTAAAAATAAAAGACATTACGAACAATGGACCCGCGTTAAATACAACGTTAAAAAAGTTTATCCATACGCGATCTTAGCTGCAGCTAAATTAAAAGAGTACGATGTTATTCTTGCAAAGATGCCAAACGAAAAAATGAAAAAAGCATATTTGCGTGTTTGCGAAAAAGATCTGAAACACGAATTTGAGGATGAATTAAAAGATCTTTCTATAAATCAAGGACGTGTTTTAATGAAATTAATTGACCGCGAAACCGGCAAAACAACTTACGAAATTGTAAAACAAATGCGCGGCGGATTTGAAGCCTGCATGTGGCAAGCTGTTGCAAGAATATTTGGAAACAACATGAAAGATGATTATGATGCAAATGTAGAAGACATCATGATCGAGCGCGCTATAAAAATAGTGGAGTCAGGACAATTTTAAATCTAATTCTTATCCTTTAACAGATCGAACCGCGACTGGGGCTGCTTACTAATTTGCCAATTAAAACCTTTGAGTTTTGCTTCATCAACATTTACTTCGGCAAGCGGAGTAATTGTACTTTCCGGTTTTTTAATAAAAGTTACTTTGTCCAATTCCCCTTCATTGAACCAAACAATTATATCAGAACAAAGTGTTTTGTTTAAACCGGCGATCTTCTTTTTTTGTTTTGGATAATACAATATTTGCGAATTACCATTCACAGTCATTTTCCGGATTGTATCATTCTTAAAAAAGCCTTGCATTGTTTTTCCAGTAATTTGATTGAACATTTTCTCATTAAGTGAATCAGCCTTCTGTATTACAAAAGCATTTCCTTCCAATAAAAAATCATGAATACCGTGTTTGCCTGCACACACATTTATTTTTTTTGCAGTTGATTGTCCGTTCTGCGACCAAAGTATAGGATTGTAGAACATCCGCATTAACGAATCTACTGAACTATATCCCATCGAATCACACATTCCCTGCAGATCAGTTTTATAAAACTTTACATGATGATACGCCTTCACCATATTATTTGTTGAATCTATATCCTGATGATATAAAGTATCAGCAGTAATAAATAAAGAATCTTTATCAAATATCCGAACATACAATGCTTTTTTTGTGATCAATGCCATAGAACCTTTTTCAGTATATTCAATGTAATCGCCGAATATTACTGATTTGTTTGTTGTATCTACCAGCTTCACATTTTTATAAGCCTGACCAAAACCTTTTTTACGATCATATAATAAACTATCACCGCTTAATTTTTGTTCTTTGGTTACCAGAATTGCATTTTTACTGAAACGCGAATTTTCTTTTTCAGTATCATACCAACCGTTCTCACAATAAATATAATCGTCTTTGCTAATAATAATGCTTGGTCCAAGGAAATAAGAAATTTTTGTTGCTGTATTATAGCGGAGCGTATCGCTCTTCATTACATATTCCTTATTTGTTAATACCACATCGTATTTGAAGGCAACTTCTTTTGTTGCGGAGTAATAATGTCCGTTCTTGCTTACTAATGTATTTTGTTTGTTTACAATGGTTCCACCATCATAATAATTTGCAATTCCGTTTTTCACATCATAGGTCATTATGTTTGTTGTGAGCGTCATGTCTTTTTCAATACATTTCACATTATCATTTAGAGTTGCCAATTTGGTTTCTGCCTCATAATGCATTTTATCACCATATACAAAAATACTGTCGCCTTTAACGATCGAAATATGTCCGAATGCATCCATGTTTTTTTCATCATACAAATAAACACTGTCGCAGCGTAAAATTGCGCCTTCGTGTTCGCATATTACATCTCCAATTAAACGTTTAGCGTTAACACCAAGTCGTTTATCGTACTCCAAACTATTCGCATGCTTAATTTGTATAGCGCTTGTTTTCTCCTTTTTTTCCGGCACAACAACTTTTGGTTCTTGTTTGGGCGCTTCCTTTTTTTTCTGTCCAAAATAAATTTGCGGCAAAAGAATTAAGCTAAACAATATGTAAATTATTTTTTTCACTTCGCTTCACGTTTTGTGGGCTGCCATACATTGCTATCGACACCCTTTAGATAAATTATAAAACCTTTGAGTAAAGCCAGGTTCATTAAATAAAAATGACTTATAAATCGCAGTGTTGAAATATTTACACCTAGGACTTTGTCGATTGCAGGAGTTAAAAAACCAGCAACCTGAAATGAAAACAAAACGGCAAATAAATTTGAATGGAACATTAAGACAAATGAGGTGAAAAAACAGATCAGTAATAAAAAAGGAGTATTCCATCTCAACACTTTGTGCGACCAAAACGCAAACGCACTCCCCTTCCAAAATGGCAATAATAATTTTTTATATCGGTATAAGTTCTGAAAATTGCCAATGGAGATACGCACCTTACGTTTAAATTCCTCCTCCGATTCGTTAGGCACATCTTCGTTACATATCGCTTCAGGATCGAAAACGATCTCCTTACCCTGCTCTATTACATTTAAGGTGATATAAAAATCATCCATGTAAAAGTTTTTGGGAACAGGCGAGAAATTTTCTTTTCGGATAGCGTAACAAGCACCTTCTGCTCCCATAATAACATTCCAGCGTACACTTTCGCAATATTTTATTTTGTTCTCTAAGGCTATATATGATTTCTCCTGTGAAGCTATTCCTTTATCGGTAGGAGAAACTTTAATGATGTTTGCTGCAACCTGAGCAGTTTTTGTATTTTTAAAATGACGGATCAAATTAAAAATAGTGTCCTGTGTGAAAATAACATTCGCATCCGTTAAAATAAAAATTTCCTCCTTCGCGTCTTCCGCTAAAGAATTTATAATTCCCGATTTTCCTGTTCTTCCACCAAAGACTTTTAATTTTATTTGCGGATATTTTTTTACCCAATCATTAATAATAGAATCCGTTTTATCATTTGAAGCATCTGAACCAATATACAAAGTTATCTTATCTAAAGAATATGAAGTATTAAACACTGAAGCAATTTTTTCGCCAATAACTTTTTCTTCATTATAAGCCGCCATTAAAATTCCGACTTGCGGTAAATTATCCTGCATAGTAAATTGTTCACTCAGTTTTTTATTTTTGGGAGTAAATAAAATTAACCACAAAGGGTAAACAACATACGAATGCACAATGGCATAAGCCGAAACAATGAATATGATCATTAAAACCTTATCCATTTAATTTCTCTTTATAAAAATTAACCAAACCAGCCACTACTTTTGTGTTGTCGAATTCAGTTTCAGCAAAACTTTGCGCACCTTTTTCTATCTCAAATCTTTTGTCGTCATCTTTTAACAGATCAACAACTCCTTTAATGAAATCTTTTGGCAGATCAGCAATTATAATATTTTTTCCGTTGGTGTAATTAATTCCTTCCGCTCCTACAGAAGTAGAAACAATTGCCTTACCATAAGCCATTCCTTCTATGATCTTGATCCGTAAACCACTGCCTGAAGCTAAGGGCACCAACATTATTTCGTGCTCGTTATAGAATTTTTTTGAATCAATTACTTTTTCCACAACTAAAATATTCGGTTCATTCACTTTCAAAATATGTTGCGGCATATTGCGGCCGGCGATCACAAATTTTGCATCGGGAACTTCTTTCAAGATCCCTCTCCAACAATTATTCAAGAACCATTCAACAGCTTCCTGATTTGGCATCCAATCCATCGAAGCAAAATGGAAAATAGTTTTTGGTTTTTTAATGTCGCTTGTCTTGTGCTTATAATTTTTTATGTCAATACCTGTAATGCAAGTGTAAATTGGTTTTTTAAACCCGATCTTTTCAAAAACTGACTTATCAAAATCAGTAATAGTGACAATTGCATCCAGATCATTTAAAACTTTCAATTCGAAATTCTTTAATCGTTTTGTCTGCAAAGTGAGATACCATTTTTTAAAAGCTGAGCCTTCACTTTTTAAATGGCGCTCCCAAATTAAATATTCAATATTATGGGAGCGTAATACAATTTTTGCTTTGGAGTATTTTTTTATGATAGGAATGTATGTTGCCATGAATAAACCATCCAATTGCACAATATCAAATGTATTTGCTTTTAGCTTTGCAATTAAAGCCTTTTCAAAATTTTTAAAATAAAACCTACTTACGAAATACGATTGTGATGAAAATAAATTCAGTATAGCACCAAAAGCATTTGTATCTGTGTTTTCGTAAACTGACCTGTAATGTGCCTTTGTTTTGTAATCCGCCGGCACTTCGTTGTCTGACTTAAAATGCTTTTTTGTATTGATGCTTAACACATGCAACTCTATTCCATTCGTAATAAAACCAACTCCCATGTTGTAAATAGCAATGGAGCTGCCATCATTTGGCGGGTAAGGTGCTTTATTACATATTTGAAGTATACGCATTATTTTAAAAATTTAGCAAATAGTTTTTTAAAAGGCGCTAAATAAGAATCTATATCAAACAAAGAGGAATCGGTTGCAGCTTTGTAAGTTAGAAAAATGCTTATTGGTAAAAACAAAATTAGCGGTAACCACATACCGAGCCATGGTTCTAAAACACCTTCAGCTGCGAGATCTTTAAAAGCTCCTGTAAAAATAAAATAGGCCAAAAAGAAAAATACTGCAACCACTACCGGTAAACCTAATCCACCTTTGCGAATAATAGCACCTAAAGGTGCGCCAACGAAAAACAAAACTATGCAGGCAAAACAAATATTTATTTTTTCGTGCCATCCGATAGAAAATTCAATCTTGTTAATTTTATCTTCTTTGCTCCCCTCGTTCACAGAATCTATTAATCCGCTCGAGCTGCGTGCGATGTTCATTGCATTTTCAACAGATGTTTTAAAATTGGGTGCGCTTAAACTTGTATAAAATTTGCGGATGTTAACCGGCTCGCGGATCGGTTGTTTAATAAAAGTAGATGTGCGGTAAAAAAAATAATTCTTAGCCTGATTATCCAAACCGTCTTCACGTTTCGCGATTTTTTCATTCAGCGAATCTACTTCATCACTTATTTGCCAAACGTTCATCATTTCCTGATGGTGCGTAAAAGCATTTTCATCTGTACGTTTTAATTTAAAATCAGTAAGTGCAATATTTACCTCAAGCTCCTTAAAATTTAATTGAGAGAACGGTTTTGTGTCTTTTTTATTGCCCTCCGGAGTTATCGCTTCGTACCGATTTCCATTGCGTAATTTCACTATAAGGAAATTCGTATCCTTGCTCATTTTCATTTCCCCGCTATCGGCATACAATTGCACATTGTTTCCTAAATGAGCAGTATGATCGTAAATTAATACGCCCAATAACGTATTCCCGTCATGGGATTTTTTTCCTACGCGCATCGAATAATCATCGATCTTATTGTAAAAAATACCTTCTTTAATATTCATCACGGGCTTAGCTTGCCGTATATCCCACAACAAAGAATTCGACCGTAGCATTACACTGGGTAAAATAAAATTATTGAAAAAAAATGTTAAGATCGCCAACAGTACCACGCAATAGAAAAGCGGTTTGATAATTCTGAAAAGCGATAATCCGGAAGATTTCATAGCCGCTAATTCGTAATTTTCGGCAAACCCTCCCATCGTCATAATAGAGGCCAAAAGCACTGCTAATGGAATACATTCCGGGATAATAGCCACCCAAGCATAAAAGAATAACTTTCCTAAAGTCCAAAAGCCCAAACCTTTGCCTAAAAAATCATCCAGATAGGTAATTACCACCTTCACTAAAAAGAACATAAACACGCTCACAAACAACGTTATAAAAAACGGGGGTAAAAACGATTTTATGAGTAAAGTATGTAGTTTTTTAATTTGCACTATAGACCCCTAAGATACGTCGAAATTAAAAAACAACATATCTTCTTTATTAAGCATTTTTGTTATTTTTGTTTAAATATTATGATCAATAATAAGAAAATAGTAGTGGTTTTGCCAGCTTATAATGCGGCTCTTACTTTAAAACGTACTTACGACGAAATTCCATTCGACATTGTAGATGATGTTGTATTAGTTGATGATTGCAGTAAGGATAACACAGTTGAAGTTGCTAAGGGAATAGGCATTAAGCACGTTATAAGCCACGAAAAAAACAAGGGCTACGGCGGTAATCAAAAAACATGTTACGATAAGGCTTTGAGTTTAGGTGCTGATATTGTTGTGATGTTGCATCCCGATTATCAATACACTCCAAAACTCATTCAGAGTTTAGCGTACTTATTGGCTAACGATCTTTATCCTGTAGCTTTTGGTTCGCGTATTTTAGGTAAAGGTGCTTTAAGAGGCGGCATGCCAATGTATAAATACATTTTTAACCGTTGTCTTACTCTTGGTCAGAATATTTTAATTGGTCAGAAATTATCAGAATATCACACCGGTTATCGTGTTTTTTCGAAAGAAGTTTTAGAAAAAATAAATTACCACGCTAACTCTGATGATTTTGTTTTTGATAATCAAATGATCTCTCAAATATTTTACGCCGGTTTTAATATTGCGGAAGTAACTTGTCCGACCAAATATTTTCCCGAAGCAAGCTCCATTAATTTTAGCAGAAGCATGAAGTATGGATTAGGCGTAATGGGTACTTCGTTCAAGCATTTTTTCAATAGAATTGGCTTATTGAAATCGGAAATTTATAAAATGAGGAAATAATTCGTATTCTTTAAAAAAAATCACAATGGCTGTTTATCGTTTTAGAGTTACTATTGAAGATAATGACGATGTTTACAGAGATATCGATATTAAATCAGTACAAACCTTCGAGGAACTTCATAATTCCATACAGGAAGCTTTTAAATTTGATAATAAACACGCTGCTTCCTTTTTTGTAAGTGATGATTACTGGCGCAAAGGACTTGAAGTTACTTTACGTA
>JANYCL010000097.1 GCA_025360355.1 Sphingobacteriaceae bacterium | reverse complement strand
GTATCACTTCTCGGCACACCGCAAACTGTAAATTGTACAACATAAGTACTCGTTATAACAGGCTTCACAAAAATACCAGAGCCGCTATTAATAAATGTTCCTGGATAAGTGTACCAATTACTTGTGAAGGTTCCTCCCATTGTATTGCCAATGTAAACGCTATCTCCAATTGCTACTGTGGTATCACGGTAAGTCCAAGGCAAAACTCCGGTTGGGTTAATTGAATAAACTGAAACAGCATCAATAAAATAATAAGCAGCAGTATTACCTGCGGTTGGATTAAATCTCAAAGTATCTGTATTCGCATTATCTTTAAAATTTCCTATTGTAATGAATTTTTCAATGCCTGTTCCAAGATAAATACCTGCTACTTGTACCCAATTTATTGTGTCTTTAATTATTGGGTTGCCAAATCGTGTAATATGTTGCGGCGCATTAATCGCAGTAGTTGTTACAACAGAAGAATAAGTAGTAGGGTAAGCCATTGAAGAAAAACTGGCAGCAACATTATTAGTTGCGTATCTTACCCCATTAATGAGATTTGTATAAAATTCAACGAAATAACAGAACCCATTAGCTAAACTGTCAATTAATTTAACCTGCATGTATTCTCTATAAGTATTACCTAAACTATTTAAGGTATAAATACCACCAAAAGCATTACCATCTTTTGCGTATTGCTGAGAATTAAGAGGAACATTAAGGCCTGAACCAATAGTAGCGCAAGTGTTAAAGTAATCTGTACTGTTTGAAGTAGGCCCTATCCAAGGAGAGGCATAATATATTTGACCACCAAGACTTGGGCAAGCAGTATAAGTTTCAAAACTCCAATTTGGAACTAAATTCTGAGATCGAATTAAACCTGAAAGCAAAAGAAATATGAAATATAAATTTTTCAAAATGAAAAAGAGGCTTTTGCCTTTCTTAAAGTTAATCAATTATTTACTGTTAAACTTCCCTAAACCCATTTTTCACCCTTTTGGGGTCTGTTTTTTAACGATTCTATTCACTAAATTTGTGTAAAGCTCGTTATTATTGCATCTCTATAAGGGACTTTAAAGACTAAAGGGACAGAAGGGATTTAAGAGATAAAATATTTCGTGACCCTGAAGGGGTCAAATGTGATTAGAAGATAAATGTAAATTAGAATTGCGACCCTGAAGGGGTCGAAGTGAATGAGAAACGAAAACAACATATTAATTAATAAGCTGGATGAATTCATCCGCAAGTATTATAAGAACCAATTAATAAAAGGGGCTTTGTATGCAAGCGGATTATTGGTGAGTGCTTTTTTAGGAGTTGTGTTATTAGAATATTTGGGTGAGTTCAATACAACGGTCCGCAGTGTTTTGTTTTATCTATTTGTAGGGACGAGCGCTTTTGTGCTTACAAAATATATTGCCGTTCCATTATTAAAATTAAATAAATACGGAAAAATAATTTCTTACGAAGCCGCAGCACAAATCATCGGAACGCATTTCGGAAATGTGCAGGACAAACTTTTAAATGTTTTGCAATTACAAAACGAAAAAGCTTTAACAGGATCTGATGAATTATTATTTGCAGGCATCAATCAAAAAATAAATGAACTGAAACCTGTTCCTTTTTCTTCAGCCATTAATATTGCCGACAATAAAAGATATTTGAAATACGCTTTGCCGCCTTTGTTCCTTACGATCGGAATTGCTGTTATCTGGCCAAATATTATTTCGAAAAGCACTTCGCGTTTAGTACATCATCAAACTTATTTCGAAAGTGAAGCACCTTTTACTTTTAATATTCAAAACAATTCTTTAAAAGCCATGCAGCAGCAGGATTTTGTTTTGCAGGTGAAATTACAAGGCAGCGAAATCCCCAACGAACTTTTCATAAAAATAAACGGCAGCGAATTTAAATTAGAGAAAGAAAACAATATCACTTTCAATTACACATTTAAGAACGTACAAAACACAACCGACTTTTTATTAAGCGGCGCTGGTTACAATTCTAAAGGCTATCAATTGGAAGTCATGCCGAAACCTTCGTTGATGCAATTCTCTGTTAATTTAAAATATCCGGCTTATCTCAATAAAAAAGATGAGACCATCACCAACAGCGGAGATCTGCAAGTTCCGCAAGGCACAAAGATCAAATGGAATTTCAATACCAAGAACACAAACAATTTATTTTTAGGATTCAGCGATACAACTTTTAATATTACTGAATCGGCTAAAGATCAATTCGCTTTTTCAAAACTTTTATTACACAGCACAGCTTATTATGTAAAAACAAAAAATCAATTCGTCACCACTTATGGTGATTCGGTTAATTATGGTATTAATGTTTTAGCTGATCAGGTTCCGTATATTGATGTGAGTGAAAAACAGGATTCTACTAATTTCAAAAATATTTATTTCAGCGGAAGCATAAAAGATGATTACGGTTTTAATAAATTAATTTTTCATTACACACAATACACAACCGATTCGCTTGGAAATTCATCACAAAAAACAGGAGAGAATATTTTAGGAATAAACAGATCTCAGGTTTCACAATCCTACTATTATTATTTCGACGCTAACACTTTTGAATTAAACCCGGGAGACAAAATTGAATATTATTTTGAAGTGTGGGATAACGATGGCGTGAATGGATCAAAACCTGCTAAGACAAAAATAATGGCTTTCAAATCTCCAACCATTGATGAGATGAATAAAGCCACCGGGAAAAATAATGAAGAAATTAAAAAAGATCTTGATGAGAGTATCAAAAAAGCAAAAGAGCTCCAAAAAGAATTAGATGCTTTGTCGAAAAAAATGAACGACAAAAAACAATTGGGCTGGGAAGAGAAAAAGAAAATTGAA
>JANYCL010000086.1 GCA_025360355.1 Sphingobacteriaceae bacterium | reverse complement strand
CGTTTCATCGTTGGCAATTAATTTTTCAATGGCCACGCCATCGCTCACATCTTCTGGCTGTATGCTCATCAAACGTTCTGCGCCTTTTTTATAAATATTCGGGTAGAGTTTAAAAACAATTTCTTTAAGTGTATCATTGCTGTTGTTGGTGTAATCAATATTTACAACCCCTTTTACCAATCTTGTTGTAGGATCAAAATTTACATCAATATTATACACCGCATGGTTTTGCCAATAATTTTTGCCCGGTTTGCCGTCTGCACTTCTGGTGCCTTTATCAAATGCATTTTTAATATTTACAGGAATGCGCAGCTTAGTTTGCGCCGGCAGGTTTTGCAGCAAGCACAACGCCGCAGCAAAAAAAATCAATTTTCTCATCAGCTATTTTTATTTTAAAGTTACTGCAAAATAAAGATGCTCACCTTTTAAGTGAGCATTCTATTTTTGTTATTTAAATTACATCCTATTTTCAACCTTCGTATTTATCTAGCATTTTATTAAGTGAGTAAATCGTAATGAAGGGAACCCACTCACGACTGACTGCTCACCATTCACGATTACCAGCCCAGCACCCAGGCAAATATTAATGGCGCTACAATTGTTGCATCGGTTGGTTTATTTGGTGCCGTAGTGGCGGGAACCGTTGGTATTTCAATAGGAAATTGGCGCATATCGTACATGATCGGCGGAATAATGGGATTGGCTTTATTAATTATGCGGATCGGCGTTTTAGAATCAACAATGTTTAATGCGGTAAAAACCAATAAAGAAATTAAGAAAGGGAATTTTCTTTCCCTGTTCACTTCAAAAGAACGTTTCACAAAATTCATAACCATAATTTTAGTCGCATTACCCGTTTGGTTCGTAATGGGAATTTTAATTACGTTTTGTCCGGAGATCATGAAAAGTTTGGGAATGGAAACACCGCCACAAAACGCAAGGCTTGCTATGACATTAGCTTATGTGGGAATTACAATTGGTGATGTGGTTAGTGGTTTAATTAGTCAAAAATTACAAAGCCGTAAAAAAAGTTTGATCTTGTTTTTAGCACTCGCCGTTTTATTTTGCATTGGTTATTTTACAATTGGAAAAACATCTGTCGTGATGTTTTATACCATTGTTATGTTAATTGGTTTTGCGACCGGATATTGGGCGGTATTTATTTCAACAGCCGCAGAATTGTTTGGAACGAACATGCGTTCAACAGTCACAACTTCTGTGCCTAATTTTGTCAGAGGCGGAACGATCTTAATTACGACACTTTTTCAGTATTTAGGAAAAATTGATAGTATTGGCACAGTTTATTCTGCCATAATTGTTGGTTGCATAGTTTTTGCATTAGGATTCTTTGCATGGAGCAGATTACAAGAAACATTTCATAAAGATTTAAACTACATAGAATAATGGGAAAAGATACAATTATTATTGACGCATCAACCAGCGAAGAAAAATACGGTTATAAGGCGACCGTTAGTTTAAAAAGCCACGGACATAAAGTTTATCCGATAGGAATAAAAGCAGGGACCATTCAGGGTTTGGATATTATTACGGATAAGCCTGCAATACAAAATGTGGATACGGTTACGCTGTATGTTGGCGCTCAAAACCAGGAAGGCTGGAAAGATTATATTTTCAGTCTGAAACCAAAACGTTTGATCTTTAATCCCGGAACAGAAAATTCTGTTTTAGAAGCTGAAGCGAAAGTAAAAGGAATTGAAACCATTGAAGCTTGTACTTTAGTAATGTTATCGATCGGAAATTACTAGCCACGAATAACACGAATTTACACTAATGGAATTAGAATTTGAAATAATTAATGACCCGAAAGAGATATATCGGTCAAAAGATTTAATATATAAGGAGGAGGTTTATAATATTATTTCTTGCTGCTTTGAAGTTTATAATAATTTAGGAAAAGGTTTTTCGGAAGTTGTTTACAAGGATGCTATAATGTATGAATTCAATAAAAGAGAAATTGGTTTTGTAAGGGAAAGGAAATTTGAAATTAATTACAAAGATATTACTCTTCCTCATTATTATTTTGCTGACTTTCTTGTGTTTGATAAAATAATACTTGAAGTAAAAGCACAAAAAGGTGTTGTAGACGAACATTATAAACAAATAATTAATTATCTAGCAGTTTCAAAATGTAAATTAGGATTATTGGTAAATTTTGGTGAAGATAAATTACAGTTTAAAAGAGTTATATTATAAATATTAGTGTTAATTAGTGCAATTAGTGGCTAAATGCAATTTATTTTAAAGGCGTATAAAGAATTAAGTGTTGATGAACTTTACGAAGCTCTGAAATTACGATGTGCGATCTTTGTGATCGAACAAAATTGTAATTATCAGGATATGGATGATAAAGACCAGGGTTCTTATCATTTATTAGGTTATGAAGAAGATAAACTAGTTGCATACGCGAGAATTTTACCAAAAGGGTTGTCATATAAAGAAGCATCGATCGGCAGGGTAGTAGTTGATAAAAGTTTCAGAAGAAAAAATGCAGGTAAAGAATTAATGAAAAGAGCGATTGAAGATGCAATGGAATTATTTGGCACTAACGAAATAGTTATTTCTGCTCAATGTTATTTAGAAAAATTTTACGGCGACCTTGGT
>JANYCL010000082.1 GCA_025360355.1 Sphingobacteriaceae bacterium | reverse complement strand
CATTTCCGGTTCCTACAGTAACATTTGCAGTGGAGTTGCGTGAACGGTAAACTTTTATTTCATCAATGCTGAATTTACTGTTACCGCTGCGGAAGGAGATATAACCACCGTTAGAGTAGGGTAAAGGATCGGTCCATGTGGCAACCAAACCATTATTCATATAAACATTCATCTTTCCGCTGATGCGATCGAAAGTTATTTTTATATCATACCATTGTCCTGCAGTAAAAGCAAGCGGCTGATCGTAAACAGGAATACCAAAGTTATTACTAGCTACTTTATAAATTTGTAATTTCTGATCATCTAATCGGAACCAAACAAAATAAGAGTTGTTACGGTTACTGCTATCGGGCTGATCGCAGAAAAAATGTAAACCTGCGCGACGGTTAGTTCCGCTTCCTTCAAATTTTCCGAGGAAATGATATAAATAACGGTTCGATAAATTTTCAGTAAGCTTCGCATAAATGTTTGTGTTGTTTGCGGCTGTTGAAACTTCATCCGATTGCACTAATGCATTTCCTGTTACATTCCATGTTCCAATTTTTTGTGTCCACTCAGGATGAATTGCATTATCAAAATTATCAGCGAAAAAACCTTTTGTATAATTCGCACGCCATTCAGTACCATCAAAATCAGAAACCTGATAATAACTTTTTTCTAATCCTGAACCACCAACATTATCAGCATCTGTAAATGTCGCAGTGAAACTTGTGGTCTTCCAAGCGCCTGGTGTGGAAATTGCAGTTGTTGGCGGAATAACATCCGCTGCAGTTGTAGCTGTAATAACTGAAGTATAAGTTGCGGCCCATCCGGAGTTTGTTGTTGAACAATCGCTTCTGAATTCAACTGTTAAAGTATTTGTTGTTGAAGTTACAGGTCCCGGAGAAACTGTTCCTGTATATTTTCCGATGAGAGGAGCGTAAAGATCAGCACCATCGTAAATAAATAAATGATCCCAATCTTTTTCTGTATCAAAGGATGTAAAATTTAAAGTGATGTTAGACGCACTTGGATTTGAGAACATATAAATTTTTCGTTCATCATCCGAATAATTTCCAGTCGGACCACCGCTATCGTAAAAATTTCCGGTTGCTGCAGTGTAATTTATAACTGCGTAAGTATTATTAATGAGTTTGTAATAATAATCCCAATTCCAAAACGGACCGGGATCATTGTGAGTTTGACTCGGAAACATTTGATGTCCTTTAATTTTTGTACAGCTTCCTAAACCACAAGTAGAAGATGAACCTGAACAGCCGGGACCATAATAACAACGCAAAGGATCAATTCCATTACTGGTACAAATATCACGAACCAAAGCTGCAGAACCAACATACATTGCGTTTGTGTACCAAGTGGAAACATTATTATAACCTTCGTGCTCTAATCCAATTGTGTAACCGTTTTCTGAACCAACATGCCATGCTTTGCTTGCTTCTAAAACCATTTGTGTTACTTGTCCATCACTGCTGCGTAAAACATAATGTGCAGAAACGCTCGCAGAACAATTTTGAAACCAGGAAATACAACCTGCATAACTTCCTTCCACATCATGAATTGTAACTGCGGTAATTAAAGTTCCTCCGCGTGAAGAATAATTACAAGAAGCGGCCGGTGTGTAAATAGCAGGAGGATAATCAGGTGATAAAGTAGTGGCTGTTGATTTATAAGTTTGTCCGCTATTAGACAAAATGCTTGTCTTAGTAATTTTTACTGATGAAGAACTTAATACGGAATAGTTATCGCCAAAAATTTCTGGAAGGTTCAAATGATAATCCGGAAAACCATAAGCATCCTGAAATTCGCCATTATTTAAAAACCAAAATAATTGATAAAGATGCGTATCCAATATGTAATTATCAATTGCTTTGTCTGACAATGGTAATTCGCTTAATGCAATGAGAGTAAGTTTATAATCGGCAGGATTTTTTGAAAAATTATTTACTTGTTTTTGAATTTCACTAAATGCTGCAGCGTAAGCGATGATCGAAGTTTCAGGACTGTTTTTAATATCTTCCTCAGTAAAACCTGAAAGATCAGAAACAAATTGTAAATTACTTCTGAAATAATTTTTTCCGTCTTCAATTAAACCCATCACGCCATAAGCTCTTGGTAAATCAATACAGCTTGGTGCACCATCACCTTTTAAATGATAAAACCGGGTTTGAGTATAAGAAATAGCTTCTAAAATTCCTTTGGGAACAGAAGGATAGAGTGAATATGCTTTTTTAAATTGTTGTGAATAAGGATTGTCAATTACTAGGTCGTTAGCGCGTGAACTAATAAATGTGCTAACAAGAACAAGGAGTAATAATTTTTTCATAGCTGATTTTTAGAATGACTAAATTAAATAATTAAAACGCTGTTATTGCAGAAATCAACGGAAACAGAGGGAAAATCCAAGAATTATTCACTAAAACGATTTTAACATTCCGGAGTAAAAATAATTCCTGAAGCATACCAACTATATAAATTACCAGTAAATAAAAAAACAGCGGAAGGATGATCTTTTTTGATCTTTATTCTTTAACGAGTTTTGTTGAAAAACTTTGTGTGCCGTATTGAATTGTTAAATTGTATTCACCTTGTGCGAGCTGTGAGAAATTAATGGTTTTAGATACTGAACCATTTTCAAATTTTGCACTTAGTATCCTTTTTCCTAAAATATCAGTCAAACTTACTTTTATTTCTTCCTGAACGTATTGAGTTAATTTTATGGTTACATCGTTTGTAAAACTGTTCGGATTAATAGTAACCAAGGTTTCCAATTTCAATTCCTTAGTATCGGATAAAGGATTATTAGTATCTGCATTTGAGTTTACAAAAACTGTAACAAGTACTAATAGTAATAATTTTTTCATTTTTGATTTTTAAGCACCGCAAATGTACATATTCAAAGTGCTTTTTTAAAGGAAATGACGTTAAATAAAGGTTAAATGTCCAAAAACAGGGCTAAAACGATTTTAGGATTTCCATTTAGAGATAAGGTCGGAAGCGAGTTTATAGGGATTGATATTACCTTTTAACAATAAACTTTTCATTTTCTCTAATTCAGCTTTAATTGAGGTATTGCTATAGAATTTCTCTCTTAATTTTTCGGAAATGCTGTGATTAAGCCAGCCTTTTAATTGATTCTTACGTTTGGTGCTAAAATAACCATTAGTGACAGTAAGGTTTTTATATTCTTCAATTATTTTTACCACATTGGTAATTCCTTGATTTTCTAATGCAGAACAAGAATCCGCTTTTGGGATCCATCCGCTTTCAGTGGGTGGAAATAAATGTAAAGCATGCGCATATTCCGTTCTTGCATTTTTTGCTTTCTGAATATTATTTCCATCGGCTTTGGTAATTAAAACCATGTCGGCCATTTCCATGATGCCTCTTTTTATTCCTTGTAATTCATCTCCGGCTCCTGCTAACATCAACAATAAAAAGAAATCAGTCATTTCACTAATTGCAATTTCGCTTTGTCCAACGCCTACAGTTTCCACAATAATAAAATCATAACCTGCAGCTTCGCATAATAAAATAGTTTCAAAAGTTTTTTGCGCAACGCCTCCTAATGTTCCTGAACTTGGTGACGGACGGATATAAACTTTAGGATGAACAGATAATTTTTCCATTCGGGTTTTGTCTCCCAAAATACTTCCTTTACTTTTCTGACTGCTTGGATCAATTGCTAAAATGGCAACGCGGTGATTTGCATTCACAAGTTCTAAACCGAAACTTTCTATGAAAGTACTTTTACCAACCCCGGGAACGCCTGTAATTCCGAGACGAAAAGATTTTCCGGTTTTTTCAATTACGCCATCAATAATTTTTTCTGCGATCTTTTGATGTTCTTCGTTGGTAGATTCAACTAGAGTAATGGCGCGACTGAGAATTGAAATATCAGAAGCTAAAACTCCTTTAATATAAAAATCAGGATTATTTAATTCGGCACTACTCAAATCGTAAATGTTTTACAGAGATGCCGGAGTTTTGTAATTCTTTAAGAGAATTAATTCCGATTTGTAAATGGTTATTGACAAAATTTTCTGTCACGGCTTTATCGCTGGCATCTGTTTTCACACCTTCAGGAACCATTGGTTGATCAGTCACTAATAATAAAGCACCGGTTGGAATTGCATTATGAAAACCAACTGTAAAAATAGTTGCAGTTTCCATATCAATTGCCATTGCGCGAACGGAGCGGAGATATTCTTTGAATTATCATCGTGTTCCCAAACTCTTCGGTT
>JANYCL010000033.1 GCA_025360355.1 Sphingobacteriaceae bacterium | reverse complement strand
CTCTCCCAAAGGGAGAGGGATTTTATATTATTATTAAACTTTAGTGCATAAAAAAAGGCCTACCATAATGGTAAGCCTTCGTATAATTAGTTTTGTATTAGCCTTTATAGAACACAAAATTCACCCACGCTTACCTTGTTGGAGTATGTATGATGGTGATGTATTTGTGTAAATTTTTTCATTTCTGTGGACAAATGTAGTTAAACTTTCGTAACCTCCAAAATTATTTTAATCCTTTAATGGAGAGATATCTTTCCCAAAAATATTAATGCAATCTTCTTTAAGATCTTTCAGATCTACACTTACAACCTCCCAGGCGTAAGGATAATTGATGTATTTCAAAGCAGCACTCAATTCCGACAATATATAATTAGCGCCAATCATTATTTTAACATGCTCATCGGCTTTCCGTATCACTAGCGTTTGCTGAGGACTCCTCAAAGCAGGATCGGAATAAAGGACGATCTTATAAGTAATCTCAGCATCCGGCCCGCTGCTCTTATAAACTATTACCGGTTTACTTTTGTAGTTAAAAGATGATACTCTCTTATAAGTAAAGGGTGATTCCTTTTGCAGGGGCTCTTCGTTAGTTGTCGTCAAAGACGAAACGAGTATTTTCCCGACCAATAAAAACTTAATGAATAGAGTCATAGCGTATAGTTTAATTGTTTAACGTAAATACATTGAGAAGGTTTGTTGAAAAGGTAGTAATCCGATTTATCTTTTCAACAAGCAATTACAATTCGGTGAAAACAAATTACAATTCGGTTGTTTGAAATTGAAGGATAGAAGTCTATATCTATTTAGATAAGATCTTTTTTGCCTCCGGAAAAATAAGTGTTTCCCAAATGGCGTACTCTTTAGCTGAAGGATGTAAGCCATCAGGCGCAGTTAGCTCTGTATTATCCTTCATATTCTTCGAGATCTCAAAAATATCAGCAACGGTTAAGCCACGTTTTTGGGCTTCTGCTTTAATTATATTATTGAATTCGGTAAGTCCGTTAGAAACATTTCTGTCGTTACTATAATAAGCCCCTTGTGGTGTCACTCCAAAATCAGGAATGGTGACTAAAAGAATATTATTTTTATTGGGAAGTTTTTTCTGAACGTAATCAAGAATATAAATTAGATTTTTAGTGTAGGTGCTTGTATTCACATCCCGCACCCAATCGTTAACACCAATTAAGAGCGTAACAAAAGTAGCGCCTGATTTATCAAACACAGATAACTCCTGATCAATTAAATTTTGTGTGCTAAAACCATTTTTAGAAGGATTAGCAACCAATTCAGTTTTTATTCCTTCATCATTTAAATGTTTGGTCAGTAAAACAGGCCATGCTTCCGAAAGATCAGCTCCGGTGCCGATGGTGTAAGAATCGCCGAGGGCAATGTATTTGACCACTTCATTATTTGTATTCCTGAAACTCAAAAAAATTATTACCGTTAGGCAGCAAAATAATATTAATGTGACCTTACGCATTTACACTTAAAGTTAGCGATTTTTTTTCTTTTTCGCCGATTTTTAACGATTGTTGGATCTCTTCCCCAACCAAAGCTACAAATAAATTATTTTTAAGGATATGATCTTTATTTGAAATAATATTTTCCAAAGCCACGTAGCCTACAACATAATTATATTCTCCGCTTGAATAACGCTCGGTTATTTTTTCGAAATTTAATTTTTCGAGGTCGATCAAACGGTTGTAACGGAAATAAGCTTTAACAATTACATCATTTGTAAATTCTAATTCAGGATTTTGATGTTGTTTTTTGTATTCGTATTTGTACCCGTAAGATAAAGCTGAGATATCAGACAATACTGCTGCTCCTGTTGGATGGCCTCCGGCACCTTTTCCCTTTAAAAACTGTTCTCCGGAGAATTCGCCACCAACAATAACACCGTTAAATTCATTATCCACACTATATAAATGATTTAGCGCATCTACATATTTTGGTAAAACAAAAATGGAAACCTGATTACCATTTATTTTTTTCACAGTAGGAACCAATTTTATTTTATAATTTTTTTCCTGCGCGTAGGTAATGTCGTTATTGTGTAAAGTAGAAATGCCAATGTTTAAAACATCTTCCGGTTTTGCAAATACGCCAAACGCGTGCAAAGCAATGATGACAGCTTTAAATTTCGCATCAAAACCTTCTACATCATTGGTTGGATCACTTTCAGCAAAACCTTTTTCCTGCGCTTGTTTCAAAGCGTCCGGATAAGATAATTTTTCATTGATCGTTTTTGTGAGAATATAATTGGTTGTCCCATTAAAAATGCCACTCACTTTCTCGATCTGTTCATTATCAAAATATTCTTCAAGCGTTCTGATGATCGGAATACTTCCGCAACTTGATGCTTCATATAATAACGAAACATTGTTTTTGTGCTGAAGATCAAACAACTCCTGC
Organism: Sphingobacteriaceae bacterium; assembly: GCA_025360355.1. GTDB lineage: Bacteria > Bacteroidota > Bacteroidia > B-17B0 > Aurantibacillaceae > JAHEYG01. The sequence continues at coordinate 861 of JANYCL010000033.1, read as the reverse complement.
AAATGCTGTGCGACCATTTTTTTATTGGCCGTCACTACATGTTTACCTTTACTTAAAGCATAACTTACAATGTTAAATGCTTCTTCAGCATCGTCGATCAATTCAACAATAACATCAATTTCCGAATTATCCAGAATTTCATATTTATCGAATGTAAAAACACCTTTGTCAAGCGGTCTTTGCTTCGTTTTATTTTTGACGGCTATTTTTACGATATCAGCTTTAAAGCCTTTGCTGTTCTTTAATACGTGGTATAAGCCCTGACCAACACAGCCAAAACCAAATAATCCTATTTTTAGATCTTTTGCCATAATTTCTTTTTATATAAGTGTTAATTTATTTTTTGATGTTTCTTTTTTCTGAGATGCATAAAATTGTTTTATCACATCGGTTAATTGTTTTGTTTCTAAGAGAAATCCGTCATGACCATAAAATGAATCGATCTCGTGGTATTGGGCATTAGGAATATGCTTTGCAAGGAATTGTTGTTCGGTAACAGGAAATAAAAGATCAGAACTTATTCCTACAACTAATGTTTTAGTTTTAATAGTACTTAAAGCATGCTCTAGCGTTTCGGTTCTGTTACGCGCCACATTGTGCGAATCCATTGCTTCAGATAAACGAACATAAGAATAAGCATTAAAGCGTTTAACTAATTTCTCACCTTGGTAACGCTGATAAGAAGAAGAAGCAAAATCATTTACTTTATTAAGATTCGTTTCTTGTTGCGTTGCATTATAAGTATTGTAATTTCTATAACTCAACAAAGCAATACTTCTCGCAGCCAATAAACCTTTTTGTCCGCCTTCTTCGTTATTGCTATAATAGGTTCTGTCGGCCTTTACTGCTAATCTTTGTGAC
>JANYCL010000016.1 GCA_025360355.1 Sphingobacteriaceae bacterium | reverse complement strand
AAAGATCTCTGATAATTTTACTGTTGTAGAAAAAGGAAGTACTTATCGTCCGGATGCATTACATAATTTCGGAATGTATTTAAATAAAAAATGGTATTCGTTAACTGCAAAAGCAGGAAGATTCAATGATGCTGATCCTATTGGTGTTTTAGATGTAACTATTTTATCTGAACGTATCCTCGCTCCTATTTTTAATATTGTTGATCTAAGAACTGACAAACGAATTGATTTTGTTGGCGGTTTACGCGGATTAGGTGAATTAGAAAAACGTGTGAACTCAGGCGAAATGAAAGTTGCATTTGCATTACATCCTGTTACCATGAAACAATTAATTGATATCGCTGATACAGGAAATATCATGCCGCCGAAAACAACCTGGTTCGAACCAAAATTAAGAAGCGGATTGGTTGTACATAGTTTAGCTGACTAAAAAGACTTAAGAGACAGAAGGGATTGAAGGGACTTAAGAATTGATGACATAATGAATATTAAAGAATCTCTTTCCAAAATAAGATCTTCAATTCCTGACGGTGTTACATTGGTAGCGGTTTCCAAAACAAAACCTAACGAAGCAATTTTAGAAGCTTATAACGCCGGACAAAAAGATTTTGGTGAGAATTACGTTCAGGAATTAGTTGATAAGCATGAACAATTACCAAAAGACATTCATTGGCATTTTATAGGACATTTACAAAGCAATAAAGTAAAACAAATTGCTCCCTTCGTTCATTTAATTCATGGTATTGATAGTTTAAAGTTACTTCAGGAGATAAATAAAGAAGCCGTAAAAAATAATCGTGTTATTAATTGTCTGCTCCAAATTTTTATTGCGACTGAAGAAACCAAATTCGGTTTATCATTTGAAGAATGTGAAATTTTATTAAATTCAGATTCATTTAAACAACTTCAAAATATTAAAATCTGCGGTTTTATGGCAATGGCTTCGAATACCGATGATGAAACACAGATCAGAAAAGAATTCAGATCCTTAAAAGAATTTTCTTTAAAACTTTCAACCTTTAACCTTTCACCATTAACCTTATCTTTCGGAATGAGCAGCGATTATAAAATTGCAATTGAAGAAGGAAGTACAATGATCAGGATTGGAAGTTTAATTTTCGGAGAAAGAAATTATACAAAATGAGCGGAGCCCTTCGGCAAGCTCAGGATGACTCTGACATACATTAAAATGACTCATAAATTAAAAATTCATAATCCTAAGTCTTCAAACCAATGAGTGGTGAATTAATTGCATTGATTACCACTGTATGCTGGAGCATTGGTATTTTTCCGTTTACAGAAGCATCTAAACGCATTGGCACCGGTCCTGTAAATCAATGGCGATTATTGTTAGCTTGGTTAATTATGTCGGTCATTTTATTTTTCAGTAATTCACTTACGCTCATCGATCTATTTTCCAAACCGCAATTATATAATTTTGTTTTTCTGGGTTTATCAGGAATAATTGGTTTTACCATCGGCGACTATTGCACTTTCAAATCATTTACTTTACTCGGACCCAAGCTCGGAAGTTTGTATACAACATTTGGTCCGGGTGCAGCTTTATTAGTTGGTTTTTTATTATTAGGAGAGAAAATAAATTTAATTGGAATTCTTGGGATCTTTGTCACCATTGGTGGCGTAATTTGGTTAACGCTTTCTAAAAAAGATAAAGCTGCAGCAGAACTCGCGGGGTTCAAACGCGATAAGACCGGAATTATATTGGGAGTTATCGGCGGACTTTGTCAGGGCACCGGTTTAGTTCTATCAAAATACGGAATGGAATATTACGACGAGAGACTTCCAACCATGCACGCTGTTTGGATCCGTTTATTATTTGCATGCCTTACTGCTTTTTTAGTTTCGTTGTTTGCAAAAAAATTAATTGAGAATTCAAAACCAATTTTCTCCAATAAGAATAACGCAATACCATTTATTATTTTAGGGACTTTACTTGGACCAATTTGCGGGGTGACCTGTTCTTTACTAGCGATACAACGAATTGAAGTTGCAGTTGCTCAAACTATTTTTGCTTTACTTCCAATTGTTGTTCTCCCAATAAATTTATTAGTGTACAAAGAAAAAATAACCATCCAATCGGTGTTCGCATGCTTAACTGCTATTTTGGGTGTTACTCTTTTGATCTGGAGGAATAAGTTTTAGGAGAAGGGACTCAAGAGACTAAAG
>JANYCL010000482.1 GCA_025360355.1 Sphingobacteriaceae bacterium | reverse complement strand
TTTTTTAACATAACTCACTGGTCTTAAAGTCTCTAAAATCACATTAAATTGTATTTTTAATGTAACAATTCCTTTATCCAAAACGTCTTATTACTAATAAATGACCGTAGCCGACTATAATAATTGTGTTGACCAGCATTCGGATGGTTTATACCGTTTTATATTAAAGCATATACGTGATGTGGATACGGCCAGAGATATTGTTCAGGATACTTTTGAAAAAATGTGGCGCAAAGTTGAAGATATAGATGCAGCAAAATCAAAATCGTATTTATTTACGGCTGGTTATCATACATTAATTGATCACACACGCCGTGCAAAAAAACAAGGAAGTTTTAATGAGGTGCAGGAACATAAATTAGGTCATGAAAAACATTACAGCGACTTAAAAGAAATTTTAAACGCAGCATTGGAAAAATTACCGGAGATACAAAAAACAGTTATTCTTTTACGTGATTACGAAGGTTATGATTATGCTGAGATCGGTGAGATCACGAATTTGAATGAGAGTCAGGTTAAAGTTTATATATACAGAGCAAGAATTTTTTTAAGGAATTACATTGGGAAGATGGAGGTTGTGATATAATGGCAAATAAAATTAACATAGAAAATTACGAAGCGTTTTTGCTTGACTACATGGAAGGAAATCTTTCCACTGCAGGTCTGGTTGCTTTACAAATGTTTGCTGCACAACATCCGCATTTAAATATTGACCTGAATGACCTTGAATTAGTAGAACTAAATTCTGAAAGCGTTTCATTTAACGGGAAAGATAATTTAAAGAAAGTAAGTGATGAGCAATTTGTTGCTTATGTTGAAAACGAATTAAACGCAAAAGAAAAACAAAACATTGATCAGCTTTGCTCAACTAACGAAACGCTTTCTAATGAACTTAAATTATATAAAAAGAGTTTTGTAATTGCAGATGAGAAAATCGTTTTTGAAAACAAAGCCGAATTAAAGAAACAGGAAACAAAAGTGCTATGGTTCTATTCGCGTGAAATATTAGCTGTGGCAGCTTCTTTAGTTTTAATTTTCAGTTTGTGGTTTATGTTTAGAAGTTTCAATTCTTTCGATTCAACTTTAAATTCAGAAAAAATTAAAGGTAATATTAAGGTAAAGACATTTGCTTTAAAGAGCAACTCTTCTACTCCATCTTATACAGTTGAAAAAATTAAAGGGAACGCCGTAATTAATAATCAGGTTGCTGTTTCAAATACCGTTGAGATCGCACCTCCAAATGATAATACACCTTTAATTACAAATAATACTCCAAAGGAAAACAAAGAAGAAACTCCAAAAGAAATAATTACTCCAAATGTTAATAAGGAAAATACTCCCGATAACAATCCGGTTAAAGTCGCTTCAACAAATACAGTAACTACAAAACAATATATAATTACCGAAAAAGCTTTTGATGAAGATGAAAAAGTACTTGCCTCTAATACTAAAAAAGGTTTTTGGTCGAGAGCCATGAAAGCGCTTAACGGTTTAAATAAATTAGGTGTTAAAAAAGCTAAAGGAACTGAAACAACCCAAAACAATAGCGAACAATACGTTTTAACCATGGGTAATTTTAAAGTGGAGAACAATAAATTTAATGCTGAATAATCCCGATAGCTATCGGGACGACTGTAACTTTTTGAGATGCGTGTTCGTCTTATTACAAACGGCCGAACATTAACTAAAAAAAACATTATGAAAACTAAAAACATATTTTTAATATCAGCTTTAGCGTTAACATTTTTTACGCAGGCCCAAACAACACAAAATCTCGATCTAAGTGCATTTACTAAAATCGATGCATCTGGTGCACCAATTGTTACTTATATTACTTCTGATTCGCTTAGTCTTTCTATTACCGGGAAAACTGAAGATGTAGCCAATATTGAAACGCGGGTTGTTGATGGCACTTTATTCATCAAATCAAAAGGTACAATTAAAAGTCAGGTAACAGTTAGAATAAAAGGTAACAAACTTAATTCAGTCGCAATTTCGGGCGCCACCAATTTCATGATCAACAATAAACTTACTGTTGATACTTTTATGCTAGAATCATCAGGCGCCACTTATTTTATGGCAGTAGATTTAAACGCTAATAAAATAAAAGCGACGATCAACGGTGCATCCAATGTAACTTTTGCTTCAGGCACATGTGATAATTTTAACGCAGATGTTAGCGGTGCTTCTTCCCTAAAGGCTTACAAATTAATTTCTAATACAACTGAAGTTACATCCTCAGGTGCTTCAACCGCTAAAATATTTGCTTCACAAAAATTAATAGCGAATGCAACAGGTGCAAGTACAATTAAATTTAAGGGC
>JANYCL010000451.1 GCA_025360355.1 Sphingobacteriaceae bacterium | reverse complement strand
ATAATAATTCAGGAATTGTTTTTAATTGATCAACGGCGCGGTGCATTCCTAAAAAAGATGCATTCAAAATATTTATTTCATCAATTTCAATATTTGAAACTTGTGCGACTGCAAAAGCGAGCGCTTCTTTTTCTATGACTTCACGCAACTCGTAACGGATCTTATCTGTTAATTGTTTACTGTCATTGAGAATTTTGTTCTTATACTTTTTGGGGAGAATTACAGCCGCTGCAAAAACCGGACCGGCTAAACAACCGCGTCCGGCTTCATCACAACCCGCTTCAATTAAATTTTTATCGAAATAAGATTTAAGCATTTTTAACTTCAATTAACCTCACCCGTCCGCCGCGGCTGACACCCTCTCCTATGAGGAGAGGGAATATTCCGTTTCTTAATTTAGTTTATTTAAACATGCTTTCATGTTTTCGTAATTCGGTTGTTCTGTTGCTTTTTCTAAGATCTCTGCGTATTGGATCTTTCCGGTTTTATCAACTATAAATGCTGAACGTTTACTTACACCTTTCATGGTAAAAATAAATTCATCATACAAACAACCATAAGCCGTTGAAGCGGTTTTATTAAAATCGGATAACAGATCGAAATTTAAATTGTTCGCTTCTTTGTATTTTCCCAATACAAAAAGACTGTCAATAGAAATTCCAAGAATAGTAGCGTTTAAATCTGAATAGATCCCGATCTCGTCGCGCATATGACAAAGCTCAGCGGTGCAAGTGCCTGTAAATGCAAGCGGGAAAAACAGTACAACTACGTTCTTTCCTTTATAGTCGGATAAGGAAATTTCCTTCTTTTCGGTGTTAAACAGTTTAAAATCAGGGGCTGTGTCGTTAATTTTGAGACTCATAAGGATTGTTTTTAAAATTAAATTTATTTGAATTATTGTGCGTTTTAGCAAAGTAAATCATAATTTTGTTGTCTCAATTAAGATTCACAAAATAAATTTTAAAATATGAGTAATACAGAAAGTAAATGTCCTTTTCCGCATGGACAAATGACAAAACCGGTAAGCAATGGCACCTCTAATAAAGACTGGTGGCCACACCGTTTAAATTTAGGGATCTTACATCAGCATTCCAGTTTATCAAACCCAATGGAAAAAGGGTTTAATTATGCTGCAGAATTTAAAAAGCTAGATCTTAAAGCAATTAAAAAAGATATTTTTGAATTAATGACCGCATCGCAAGATTGGTGGCCTGCTGATTATGGTCATTATGGTCCATTGTTCATTCGCATGGCTTGGCATAGTGCAGGTACATATCGTATTTCTGATGGAAGAGGTGGTGCGGGAACAGGTAATCAGCGTTTCGCTCCGGTTAACAGCTGGCCCGATAACGGAAATTTAGATAAAGCACGTTTTTTACTTTGGCCGATCAAACAAAAATATGGCAATAAAATTTCGTGGGGAGATCTAATGATCTTAGCAGGTAATTGCGCATTAGAATCAATGGGTTTCAAAACTTTTGGATTCGCAGGAGGAAGAGCAGATATATGGGAACCTGAAGCAGATATTAATTGGGGAAACGAACATGAATGGTTAGGTGACAAACGATACACAGGCGAAAGAAAATTAGATGATCCTTTAGCAGCAGTGCAAATGGGATTAATTTATGTAAACCCGCAAGGTCCAAATGGAACTCCTGATCCTTTAGCTTCTGCAAAAGATATCCGCGAAACATTTGCGCGCATGGCAATGAATGATGAAGAGACTGTTGCGTTAGTTGCAGGCGGACATACTTTTGGAAAAGCGCATGGCGCAGGACCTGATAGTCATGTTGGTGCTAATCCCGAAGGAGGAAGCATAGAACAAATGGGAATGGGATGGATGAGTACTTTTGAAAGTGGTAAAGGCGGAGATGCAATTACAAGCGGTATTGAAGGTGCATGGAAACCAAATCCTACAAAATGGGATAATGGTTATTTCGAAACTTTATTTAAATACGAATGGAAATTAACGAAGAGTCCGGCAGGTGCACATCAATGGACACCAACTGATGCAAGCGCAAGTTCAACAGTTGTTGATGCACATGATAAAAATAAACATCATGCACCAATGATGACAACTGCTGATCTAGCATTGAGAATGGACCCTATTTACGGACCAATTTCAAAACGTTTTATGGAAAATTTTGATCAGTTCGCCGATGCATTTGCAAGAGCATGGTTTAAATTAACGCACCGTGACATGGGACCAATTGCAAGATATTTAGGAAGTGAAGTTCCTAAAGAAGAATTAATTTGGCAAGATCCGATTCCTGCAGTAAAAAATGAATTGAATGATAATGACATTGCTGATCTGAAAAATAAAATTCTTGCAAGCGGACTTTCTATTGGAGAATTAGTTTCTACCGCATGGGCTTCAGCTTCTACATTCCGTGGTTCTGATAAACGTGGTGGTGCAAATGGTGCGCGCATAAGATTAGCACCACAAAATAATTGGGAAGTAAATAATCCAACTCAATTAAAAAAAGTGCTGAGCGTTTTAGAAGGAATTCAAAAAGGAAATTCTAAAAAAGTTTCTCTTGCTGATCTTATTGTTTTAGGAGGTTGCGCTGCAATTGAAAAAGCTGCAAAAAATGCCGGACAAACAATTACAGTTCCATTCACGCCGGGAAGAGGTGATGCAAGTTTAGAACAAACAGATGTAGATTCATTTGGCGTTCTGGAACCAAGAGCTGATGGATTCAGAAATTATAAGAATGCAAAATCTACTTTAATAACTGAAGAAATGTTAGTAGACAAAGCTCAACTATTAAATTTATCAGCACCTGAAATGACAGTTTTAGTTGGAGGAATGAGAGTATTGAATACAAATTACAATGGATCGAAACATGGTGTGTTCACTAATAAACCAGAATCGCTTACGAATGATTTCTTTGTAAATATTTTAGATATTAGTACAACATGGAAGGCAACAAATGATGCCGGCGAAATATTTATGGGTTCAGATCGTAAAACAGGAGAACCTAAATGGTCGGCAACAAGAGCTGATCTTATCTTTGGTTCAAATTCCGAATTACGCGCCATTGCAGAAGTTTATGCTTGCAGCGATTCGAAAGATAAATTTTTAAAAGATTTTGTCTCTGCCTGGAATAAGGTAATGAATGCAGACAGATATGATCTGGTTAAAAATTAAAATTGAAACCCCTGACAAACGTTAGGGGTTTTTTGTTAGAGAAAAGCTTACCTAATTGTAACTCAAAACAACCTAATTGTAAATCATCACCCATTTACCAATATAGAGGGGCTACATTTGTAACGCAAAATAGATCTCATGAAAAAAATTATTTTATTCGGAGCCAGCGGGAATTTAGGAAAAGCAATTACCAAAGAATTAAAACAGCAAGGCTATGAACTCACCGTTGTAGTACGTAACAAAGCAAAGGCGCAGGAATTATCCGCGATCACAACAAATCATATTATTGCTGATGTAACAGATGTAAATGCATTGAATAATATTTGTTCCGACTATGATGCAGTAATTTCTTCTCTTGGAAAAAGCGTTTCATTGAATGACAAAAGTAAAACTACTTTTAAGGACATTGATCTCTTTGTTAATACAAACATATTACATGATGCCTTTATAAACCGCGTTAAAAAATTCGTTTATGTTTCAGCTTTGCATTCTGAAAATTATTTGCATTTAGATTATTTTAAATTTCATCACCAGTTTTCAGAAAAATTAAAAAGTTCAGGAATTAATTATTCTATTATTAAACCACCGGCTATTATGTGCGCATTTATGGATGTTGTTGAGATGGCCAAGAAAGGACAACTCATGAATATTGGTGCGGGCGATAAAAAAACGAATCCAATTTACGAAGGAGATCTTGCAAAAATTTGTGTTGATTCACTTAAGGAAACA
>JANYCL010000443.1 GCA_025360355.1 Sphingobacteriaceae bacterium | reverse complement strand
ATTAATTTAAATTGATAGTGCTTATGGTTTTATTTCCAACCTTGATAACAAAATGTTTTCGTCGGGATCAAACAAGGGGGCCAATATCGTTGAAAGAAACTGTTATGACGATAGCCAAACGAGCAAAAGTATTAGGTTACGAGGAGATGCAAATTATACAGGCGTTGGAATTAGGGATCGCATTACAGGATGATGGAAGGTTTTCGCTGAATTCTTTGCCAGGCGACACAGTCGCAAAAGGATCAGCAAGTTTTTTCTTAGAGTATATTTTGCCCCTTCATTTATCCCGACGAAAACATTTTGTTATCAAGGTTGGAAATAAAACCATAAGCACTATCAATTTAAATTAATTAAAAATTAAACAATTATAAACATGAAAGCAGGTATAGAAACAAGCGCGGCTTCCAATGTAATGGAGAACGCAAAAAAAAGTGAAACCGAAAAGGCGGAGATGGTACTTATAGAAACCGCCTTAATACTACTTAAGGCACCGGAATGGCTCTTCAAAAATATAGAAGGGATACTTAGCGATCGAAGGCAAACTATCTTTTCTAACCAGATTATTAACGCACTACGCATAGGGATTAGGTTATTGAATGGTGATATAAACCTTGGGATGCTCGCACCAATGCAAAGCGGTAAATCAGGAACTATATATTTTTTGTGCAATTACGTGTTACGGGCCATTGGGTTTCTTGAGGATTATCAACATGCAGCATTTATAACAAGTATGCGCGACAAGTCGCTTTACGACCAAAATAAATCGAACCTAAATCAGGACGCTTACGATTACGCGAACCGATTGTATATGCCAAGCAATATTCTTATTTACAAAATCGACGAGTTCTTTAAAAGGCCTAACCCATATAAAGCGGTAACCGATTCAAATATCAGAATCGTTGTCAGAGATGAAGATCAATATGGTGCCGGATCATCGAGCACCTTCGATGAGGGCTTCTTTAATAAATTGAGAGTTAGGTTACCGTATATTCCGTTGTTATCCGTTTCAGCAACTCCGTTTGATATACTGGATGCAAGAAGAAAAGGTTATTCTGTTTCGATTATTGAAGGGGAACGTCCGGCGACGTATTTCGGTATAACAGAAATGTTAGATTTAGGTTTGTTGGAAAATTTACCCGGTAATTTTAATGTTTTTGAAAAGTGCGGTCCCGGCAGGAGCGACATTAAACTGCACTCCAAAGTTGAAGAATATGCGGAGTACCTTCTAACCTTTAATTCAGGTATTGGGATTGTAAGGGTAAAAAGTAGCCAGCAAGCAATTATGTTAAGGAACATGATAAAGTCGATTTACCAGGGTAAAATGGATTGCCTTTTTATTGGTTCAACGGAGGATTGTGATTATACCATAAATCATGGGATTGAGGAGGCGCAGCTCATGGTGGTAAAGCAACAACGTAGAGTTTTTCTCATCATTGTTCAGGCACTTGGGGCTGGAAAAGACTTTAAAATGCTTAAAGAGTATTTCCGTTTTGGAATAGAAACAAGGGAAAGCCAATTGGCTAACGCTGCACAAGGATTACCTGGCCGTTTTTGCGGATATCATTCCAACCGTACTTTTAAATTACTTGCATGTACCCACCTTCTGGAAAAATATTCTGAATTTGAAAATGACACGAATGTGTTTTACGACAAAGCTTGGAGGAGAAGTATTTATAATGAACAGGTATCGGATCTTACATCCCAATCAAACATTAGTCAGGAACAGAAGGCCGGAGCCTTTATTCCGGTTGAAGAAATAGAAATTATTTCCATCGATGAACTGTGTAAATTCCCACAAATAAAAAAATTGATCAGCAAAATTGGACCCACAAACTTAAAAAAACTGATGGATATTTTTGACTGGAAAAAATATGACCTTCACGGGAATGGTTCCGGATTTCGTTTAAATGATCCAGCTCGAAAGATCACAGTTCGCGCGGCTTCTTCGTATTTAAATGATGGCCGTGGCAACAACAGGTTGTATACCATTTGGAAAAATCTAACTACAAATAGCGACTTTGGAAGCGCTTTCTTTAAGAAACGTGATTACCAATACGGCATTCTTTGTAGTAATTATCCGGTCGATCACCCAAAAAACACACTAGGATTTTGCGGTATAATGCTGGTTAAAGCTGGAACTAAAATAACAAGAACTGATTCATTTGCAATTGATAACGCATCCATGTATAATAAGGACGCAGCTTAAAAAAGAAATAATAACAATAAAAAATAAATAGCCATGAGTAACAATTTAACAATTACCAAAACACTGATCGACCGATTGAAGTTGATCACATTCTTCCAGCGAATATTTAACTGGAAATCCGTTACAACCATGTTAATGGATGCAATTCAGGAATTACAAAAGTTTTCCGGAGAAGCCGAAAAGTATCTGGGTGACAACGCTGAGCTGAAACAGCACAACTCTGAAATAACAAAAGACCTTGAGTTAAAGAAGACTCAGTTTCAGGAAAAGGAGTTCGAGTTTAACAGCTTAAAAAGCGCGCAAGCCGAAAAAGAGCAAATCATTAATGAGAAAATTGCGATGATTGCCAAACAGGAAACCAACATCACTAACCTGGGAGAACGCCTTCAGCAATTAGAATTATCCGAAGGCGGATTAAAGATAAAGCTTGATGAGGCTATTAATGCGAAAGATGCTTTAGTAAAAGAGAACACAACATTCAAAAACAATGAAGACACTCTTAATCAAAAATACGAGAACAATGTGGCGGCGCTCAATTCAATTAAAGATAAAATTGAGAAGGATCGCAACCGCGAAATTGAAGCAACGGTAAATGCAGAGGTGGATAAACTTAAGAGGATGAAAGAAACTTGGGCTAAACATCAAGTAAATGTAAAAGCACTTATTAAAGGTGTTGCTCAAAAGAATATTGTAGAATACGTTGATAAAGTTCCGTTTAAAGGGGAACCGGATAACACTTTACGCATCTGTGGGGAGTATATCGCTTTTGATGCCAAGAGTCCTGCCGGCGAAGATCTAACAAACTTCCCTCTTTATATTAAAGACCAGGCGGAGAAAGCCAAGAAATATGGCAAACAGGAAAACGTTAAAAGGGATATCTTTTTTGTTGTACCTACAAACACATTGGAGTGCTTAGAACAATACGTTTATCATTTTGCCGATCATGACGTGTATGTTATATCTGTAGACTCGCTTGAACAAATAATCTTGAGCCTTAAAAAAGTTGAGTCATACGAGTTTGCAGAGAAACTTAATCCGGAAGAGAGGGATAATATTTGCCGAGTGATCGGTAAATTCGTTCATATAACAAAGCGTCGGGTTCAGATCGATGCTTATTTTATGAAGCATTTCTTAGAAATGGCTTACCAAGCGGAAGCAGATCTGCCTTCTGATATTTTAGAGAAAGCCCTTGAGTTTGAAAAAGCTGAGAAGTTGAATCCGCCGCAGGAGAAGCGCGCAAAAGCCATAAACATTAAAGATTTGGAAAAGGAAACG
>JANYCL010000367.1 GCA_025360355.1 Sphingobacteriaceae bacterium | reverse complement strand
TCTTTCCAATAAAAACTTTGGTTAGTATAAGTTGTTGTGTAAGAAAAATAATCTTTATATAATACATCGTTAAGACCGATCATAACATCTAGTTTTTTATTAAGGAAAGATTTATTGACGCTAATATGAATTGCACTGCGCGCATGATAAGTTTGCGGACCGTGTTGAAATTCTGAACCACGACCGGCCCAAACGGCGATCTTAAAATCTTTAGGTAAATAAAATTCCTGATTCAAATTAAAATAATAATTGTAGGTTTTGGAATTTATATTTTGATTGATCAATTCTCCGTAAAAAGCCTGGTACATACCTACAACATAAGTTTGGAAACTATACCATTTAATTCTTTTTTGAGCGGAGACACTTAAATATCCATTATCAAAATGCGGTAAATTAGAAATGGTGTCAATGTTAACCCTCGAATTGGTTGGTGTGTATGAATAATAGAAAGTAAAATCTTTTGTGTAATCATAACCCAGACTCACAGTAATGAATTGATTGTAATTGTAATCCAAATTCATGTGATGCGCATATTGCGGACGAATTTCCGGATTACCTACTCCGTAATTTAATTGATCATTGAATTGTCTAACGGGATTCAACATTCCTGAATGCGGACGGCGGATACGGTAACTGTAAGCAGCGGTGATCGTATTTTTTTTATTCAGATTAAAATCTACACTTCCGCTCGGAAATAAATTAATATAATTCTTTTTGAAATGATAACCGGAACTTTTATAATCCACATCATAATCCGTTTGTTCGGCGCGCACACCTAAACTGAAACCAAATTTATCCCAGCTTCCTCCCAAAGTTGTGTAAGCAGCTGAGATCAGCTCTTTATAAGTGAAATTTATTTTGAATGTCGTATCTCCTACAAAAAATCCGGTTGATTGATTCGACATTTTCCAATCGGTATTATTTCTGTCATCTTCATAATTTGCTTTTACACCTGCCTCAAGTGAGAGTTTATTCTTAAAAGTTTTATTCAGATCCAATTTTCCTGTGTAAACATCAAAAGTACGAACGCCTGCACTTGTGTAATTACTTGGAGGAGCAACTTCAATATCACTATTATCGAGAAATTTGTAATCCATTCTCTTATCCAATTTCTCATTATAATTATCGTAAGCCAGACTCAATTTAATTTGTCCGCCGGTGGAATCTAATTTTTGTAATAAACTCAGGTTATAACTCGGAGAACTTGTTTTGTATTTTTCATTTATTAAAGAATTTGTTTTTCCGTAATTAAAAAATGTGCTGTTGCCAATTCCTGTTTTGTAAGTGGTGACGTAACTATCGTTGTTCGTGCCTCCGTTAACATAAACACCGATCAGCATTTTTTTAGTGATATCGTATTCTATTCCTCCACTGCCGGAAAATACACTTTGAAAACTTTCATTAGTTCCATAAGAATTGATGGCTTCCGTTCCTCCACTTGTAATTATTTTCCGTTCGAGTGATTGATTTGAAATTCCATCCCAATGTCCATAAGAGAAATTTGAAAATATACTCAGCTTATTAGCTTTATAATTAAAAGAAAAACTAGGGCCCCAACGCATTCTTGCTCCCTGACTCGCTCCGAAAGCAATATTACCATTATAGCCTTTTACTTTTGCGCGTTTGGTGACAATATTTATTAAACCTCCCGTTCCTGCGGCATCGTAACGGGCGGGTGGATTTTTTATCAATTCTAATTTTGAAATATTATCGGCACTCATTGCCATAAGCATGTCTATTACTTGCGGCGCGGGCATTTGCTGCAAACGTTCATCGATCATGAAACGCACATCGCTTAAACCATTTACTGTAATGTTATTTTGCGCATCTATCATCACGCCCGGCATTCGTTTTAAAAGATCGTAAACTGTATTTCCTTTTGCAAGAATATCATTCTCAACATTCATGATCACCATTCCTTTTTTAAATTCTATAGCAGGTTTATAAACTGCAATAGAGACTTCTTTTAAGTTCACACCTTCCGTTTTTAATACAGTTACAGGTAAAGTTATTTGAGAAAGAGAATCCACACTAAATGTCGCAGTATTTGCTGTTTTAAAACCAACGGAAGTGAATTTGATAAAATAATCTCCCGCCTTAACCTTTTCGAAAACAAAAGATCCGGTGCTGTCGCTGATATTACCTTTTACCTGACTACTATCTTTAGCATTCATCAATGCCATCGAACAATACGCAATGGGAGCATTGGTGCTGTCGGTAATGGTGCCTTTAATAAAATTTTGGGATTGGGACGAAATGCTAATGCATAGCAGGACAAACAGGGCGAGGGTTTTTGTCATATAGTTCTTATAATGCAGCAAATTAGGAAAAGATACATTTGATCTCATATACTTTAACTTATTCTTAACTTTATTTAGTACACGCAACCAAGTTTAAAGTTCATTCTTATCCTAAATACAGTTTAGATTGGAAAAGGTTGCATGGAGGCTTGGGTTTTACCCCCTCGTTGTTTCCGCCTTTGGCGGATACAAATCTCCCCCTTGGCAGGGGGAGAGCTATTTATTTTTCAAAATGAATTTTATGGAAACAAAATCAGTTCCCCTCCTGCCAAGGAGGGGACGTAATAAAATTAAGCTTGCTTATATTTTATTGCAGGGGTGGTCAACCTACCTAAACTACTTCTCCATCACCAGCGTCTCCACAAAATTATCGATCACCAGTTTATCACCTGCTCTCGCATCTTCAAAAATGAAATAAAAATCAATATGGTCTCCGAAAGTATATGTAACACCATTTGTTTTGAATTTATTACTGAGATATTCCCAATTATTACCATTCTTCTCCGGGCCACCAATACCAATTGCTAGGGGATGAACAGCAACACATTTATTTCCTTCAGTTCTTATAAGAGAAATATTTTTCAAGCTGGTTTCTAATTTGAATTTTATCTTTTTATCTCTGGTGACATGCATCCACACACCTTTATAATTCTTGCCATCAAGTTGTGCACCCGAAATATAATTAAAATCACAACTATTACAATCAGCGCGAAGAGTGCCCCGAACAACTTCTACATTATGATTGAAAGAAGAAGGCTGCCATAAAAACGATTTTGCATTCGGACTTGCTTTAAAAGGAGATGTTGTATAATACACTTTTGGTTCTTCTGTCATTCCATTCCCGATCACAGGAGGTGTTTGCAGACCTTGTTGGGTTTTCGCTGTATCTATACTCACAGAAGGAACAGGAGCTCCGTTATATATTAAACGTTTATCATCTTTACTTGGATCATAATTCGAAGGCTGACAAGCCATGTTTGGTGCTTCTAATGGTTTCAGCATTACATTCGCAACATTTGCAGTTTCCTGTAAAGTTACTTTTTGACTTGTATTTCCGTAATGTCCCGGAGTAGAAACAATTTCTTCAGTAGCCTGACGTGTTCCTGCATTATCATTATTACCCGCAGTATAACTTTTATAAACCAAAGCAGAAGATGCCATGACAGCTGCTGCAATAAAACCTTTCGAAATTATTGTTTTACTTACAACAATTCCTGCAATGCTCACTTTCGTTGCAAGAGCCCCAGCCTTTACAACACCGAAATTCATTCCCGCAATTATTTGCGAAGAAGTTAATTCGGGACGGCTTTCGATTATCTTATAATTATTCATTTTTAAAGGTTTAAAGATTCAATGTTCAAAGATTTAAAGATTTTTATTGGTTTTCTATTTTAGCGTACACTTCTCTTAATTTATCAATTGCTCTGTATGTTTTTACCTTCGCGTTGTTTTCTGTTATTTCTAAGATCTCTCCGATTTCAGCAAACGGACGATCTTCAAAAAAACGGAGTTCTATCAGTGTTAATTCATCCTGTGATAAAAAATGCAACGACTCTTTTAAAACAGCTATCAATTCTTCATTCGCTTCATCCGATTCGCTGGCGATGTTCTTCATTCCTCTTTCGTTCAAACTTATGATCCGTGTTTTTTCGGAGAGACGGTAAAACATATTTACTTCGTTCACCGCAATTCTATACAACCAACTCGAGAACGGAAAACCCATGTCTTTATATTTGGAAATATTACTGAGCGCTTTTATAAAAACGGTTGATGTAATATCCCTTGTATCATCCAAACTTTCAATCCGTTTATAAACGAATCTTAAAATTTGGTCATAGTATTTTATGTACAGTCGCTCGAAAGCCTGCGGATCTTTTTTTGCTTCTTCTATAATTTGTTTTTCTTGTTCTAGTTCCATATTTAACCTCATCCGCTTAACCTCATCCGTCACGCTAAACGTGACACCTTCTCCTCAAAGGAGAAGGAATTTTTTATTTCTTACATTTAAAATCGTTATTTAATTTATCCAGCTTCTTCCAAAGCTCATGTTTATAAGGCTGAGGCGAGAGTTGGAATAATACAAATGTTTTATCTTCTCCCTCACAAACAAAAGTCCTGATCAGATAATTTAGTGTAATTGGTTTTTGCGACATATAATCCAGCATGTAAATTGTGCCGGCAATATGTAATTCATAATAATTATCTACAGCTTCTGTTTTATTTGTTATTACTGCGGTAATTAATTTTTCTCTTGGTATTGATTTTGTCGCTGCGGGCAGACCTTCATAATAAATTTTTAAATAATCAACCATTGTTTTGGTATCAATTTTTTTCTTTCCATCGAGATACCATAAAAAAGCGTAGCTCCAATATTCTTCGCTTGCTGCATTGGCCCAACCGGGCATGAAACGGATTTCTTCCATACCTTTGTAAGGAATTGAAGGA
Organism: Sphingobacteriaceae bacterium; assembly: GCA_025360355.1. Taxonomy (GTDB): domain Bacteria; phylum Bacteroidota; class Bacteroidia; order B-17B0; family Aurantibacillaceae; genus JAHEYG01. The sequence continues at coordinate 1,702 of JANYCL010000367.1, read as the reverse complement.
GCAAACTTAATTGGAAATACTATCCTTTCTTTTCCCCACCCTTCCGGAATTGGAAATTCATAAGGCGCGACCCATTTTTCTTTATCGAAAGGTTCTTGTCCGCAAACAGAGAATGTAACTAAACAAAATACGAGAGTTAAAATTTTTATCATTTTTTTATGGGTTCCTATGATAGGCAATGCAAGATATAATGGAAAGATACAAAAAAGGAGAAGTTTAGGATGAAAGGATTTAGGGTTAAGAGGTTATAATTTCTTAAAATGCTATGGTTTATAGCAAGGTTTTTCTGCTAACCGTATTAATTTTGAAGGAGAATTGAATTTTTATACCAAAAATAATTGTTAAAAAGTTCTCAATTTGAGAACTTTTTGTTATCTTTACAGTATAAAAGTTCTTTAAAACCAATGTAAAAAATGCATGTTATTTCAAGACCAAAACTCATTAAGTTTTGGGAAAAACATAAGGATGCAGAAACCCCTCTTCGGATTTGGTTCAAAAAAGTTGAACAAGCCAAATGGAAGAATATCAACGAACTTAAAACAGATTTTCCAAGCGCTGATTATGTTGGAAATGACAGAGTGGTTTTTGATATTAAAGGAAATAAGTATCGCATAGTTGTTCTTGTATTTTTTTCAGGACAAAAGATGTTTATCCGTTTTGTAGGCACGCATGCGGAATATGATAAAATTGATGCAACAACAGCTTAAGATAGCACATTGCAAAAATTAAAATTAATAAAATGAAAACTGTTAAACCGGTACGCACAAAAGCAGAATATAAAGCTGCCCTTGCAAGAATTGAAGAGCTAATTGCTTCAAATCCTAAAAAAGGAACTACAGCTTACGATGAACTCGATATAATCGGTACACTTGTTTCTGCTTACGAGGATATAAATTATCCCATTGATTCGCCTGATCCGGTTGAGGCGGTTAAATATGCAATGGAAGAAGAAGGATTAAAACCTAAAGACCTTGTCGCTTATTTTGGCAGCAAAGGAAATGTATCTGAATTCCTAAATCATAAACGAAGTTTATCAATACGAACTATCAAAGCGCTCCACGATAAATTAAGACTTCCTTACGAAGTATTACTTGCGTAATTTATTTCGTAACCGGTATGATCAACTCAATTTTAATTATCCCCGACGGCACAGCGCCGTTCCTTGTAATTTCAAAATCTTTTGCGTTGATGGCGAATTTACCGCTAAAGGTATCGTTGCGGAAAATAAAAGGTAATTTAATTTCCTTGGTTATTCCTTTCAGGTTTAATTTGCCTGTGGCTTCGTAGCCGGTATCTTTTTTTGTGATCAATGTAGATTCAAAGGTGATGATGGGAAATAATTGCGCATCTAATACCGATTTCTCTTTGGCGTGTGCGTTCATTTCATTGTTGCCGCTTTCAATGGTTGCGACTTCTATGGAGGCGGATAATTTTGAGCTCTCCGGTTTTTTCTCATCGAACATTAATGCAGCTTGCAAGCCTTTGAAAAAAATAGGATATTCTTTTTGATCGTTCCTGTAAACTTTTATGAGGTAGCCTTCTTTTACTCTGTAATTCGTCATTAAATGTGAGAACCCTGAGGGGGTATTTTCCTGCTTTTGGTTTTCTGTGGTTGTAGTTTCTTTTGCTGTTCCATTGGTACAAGCTACCAATAGACTGAAGCTCCCGGCAAGGACAAATAGAAAAAATTTAGATTGTTTTA
>JANYCL010000325.1 GCA_025360355.1 Sphingobacteriaceae bacterium | reverse complement strand
AATGTTGAATGCTTGAACTTTCTTCCAAAATAATTTGTCCTAACGTATTTGTAATTTTTATTCTTGAATCCTTACCATTTAATCCTGAGCTTGCCGAAGGGCCTAATTCAATATTTAAAATTCCAGAACTTGGATTCGGATAAATTTTTACTGAACCGTCTGCATCTTTATGATTCACAAATGTTGAAGTTGGAGTTAAAGTTGCAGCCGCTAAACACATGTGTGGAATGCCCCACCCTATTCTGTTATTTGGTGAAGCCGTGCTATCAGCTGTTGCTTTTAATGCTGCAATGATCTGCATATTGGTCGCGAAATTTTTGTATTGCCATAAACAAGTTACTGCACCTGCTAATATCGGCGTCGCAAAAGATGTTCCGTTACCAAAAAAACAGCCTGCATTACACACATAAGCCGGACCACCCTGTGAAACTAAATCTGGTTTTATGCGTCCGTCAGAAGTTGGTCCAAACGAACTAAAACTTGCTTTAACACCTGATGGATCAACCGCGCCGACTGAAATAATACTATCAGCATCAGCAGGAACGCCTACATAATACCAACAGCTTAAAGGACTACCGCATCCGTAGTTACCCGCGGCATTCAATACTAACATTCCTTTTCGTGAAGCTAAGTTTGCTGAAATACTCATTGGTGACGTTTTTCCATCGAGATTTGCATAAGTATGATCATTTAAACTTGGCGGACCCGGATCAAATTGTGTATAAATTAAAGATGTTGTTGTAACATCTGCGCCAACGCTATCTGCAAATTCAATTCCGCGGCACCAATTATATTCTTCACTCATTGTTTCTGTAGCCGCATCTTCCGTGCGTAATAACCAGTAACTTGCTTTTGGCGCTGTACCAACCAGTGATCCACTGCTTAATGCCGCCATTGTTGACAAACACCACGCGCCATGTACGTTATCTTCAAACACCATTGTATCACCAATAACAAAATCGCGTGTACCTAAAACACGTTTCTGAATAAATAAACTATCTAAAGTTGGTTCAATGTGTGCATTATAAAACCCGGCATCTAAAATCGCGATGGTCATTCCTTCTCCACGATATCCCATGTTGTGCAAACAATCTGCATCAATCATTGCTGCCTGACCAGCTCCTTGTCCGTAATTGTAAGGAGTAACAGATTGTGTTTTACTTGCATTGTTGTTCGGATTGATTTGATTTTTATCAAGAGCTCCTCCTGTTATATGATATTTGTTTACCTGGTTTGTTGTTTGTACGAATGAAAATGAACTGATAGTTGTTAATGCAACTGTATTGGTAACACTGATAACAACACCGTTTATCCATTTTGAACGGTACATGACCGTAACATTTGGTACTGCCGCGATCTGCGCTACGTAAGATGGCGTTACGGGAAGATCAGTTGCATTAATTGTAATTCCTTGTGCAGTTCTTCTTGCAATAGATTTTGGTGACAAGAAAGCGCTTGGTGTTGAAATGGAATAAGGAGTTCCGGTTTTGTTTTTAAATAATATCCAGAATTTTTGCGCAAACAAAGAATCTGAACAAATAAAAAGAGTGATAAAAGAGAAAACGAAAAGTAATTTTTTATTCATAACCATATGTATTAACTGTTGATTTATATATAATGCCTTTTTTGTGGAAAATATTATTGATCGGGAAATTAATTGGCGCTACTGTATCAAAATCCAAATCACTGATCTCACGGTAAACTAGTCCGACATCTTTTGCGTATTTCTCAATATAATAATCGTTAGAGATCAGTGTGCGGAAGTTTTTTTGTGATACACATAACGTTTTCGGGAAACTAATACTATTGATGGATTCCTGATTATCAACGTAAGAATAAGCATAATCCCATTCTCCGGTTGTGTTCCAGGTGTTTCCATCCCAGGTACTGTTTTGTTTAACAGGGAAAATTAATTTTATAAAACGTACATTTTCTTCAACTACCTGAACATCTTTTGCAGTAACATTTACTTGCCACACATCTTTAATTACCCAAGGCATAGAAGAATAAGGAATTGTGTCGCAATATTTCTTAATGTAACGCGCCATTTTAAGAGCGGGTTTTCCCTGCGCATCGGTATAGGCTTCTAAAAAT
>JANYCL010000306.1 GCA_025360355.1 Sphingobacteriaceae bacterium | reverse complement strand
ATTTTTAATACAACCATTATCAGAACGCGTAACAGTAAAATAATATTTGCCTTGCACACTTGTCACCGCAGGATTTGATGAAGAAAAACTTGAAGGACCGGTCCACACACCTGAACTAACTGTTGTCGGCGAGAATGCTGCGTTTAAAGTTGCTGTTGAACTGCTGCAATTAATATTTGCATTCGGCGTCAAAATAACAATGTTTGGTGGCGTAATATTTTGTTTTACATAAACGATAAGCGACGAATCAACACAACTATTATCTAAACGTGTTACAATTGCCATTTGATTATTTTGTCCGAACACAGTAACAGGATTCGACGTAAGTGTATTTGTCGCCTTATCTTTCCATACAATAGTACAATTGGTTGGAGAAAATGCAGCGACTAAAGTAACACTCGTTGTTAAACAAGTAATACTATCAACAGGAGTTAATGAATTTATAAATGTATGACTTGTTAATGTAACGGTTGGCTGTTGCGCTGAACTTCCTACCGTAATAACTGTTGATGTACTTTTACAACCATTGTAAGTGTCTCTCACTTCTAAAATATAACTTCCTAAACTTACAGATGCAGGATTTATAGTATAAGTTGGAGATAAAACATTTTTCCACCATAAGCTTGTCGGCGTAGTTGTGCTTGTTCCATTCAATGCAATTAAACTGTTCGTGTAGCAGCCTACTAAAAATGGTCCGGTAGGAAGAGTAACATTTGGTTTCAAAGTATCTAACCTCACTAAGACTGAAGCGTTACGAGTACAACCGGTTGCCAATGTTGTGACTGTTAAAGAATAAATACCGGGTAAATATTTTCCTGTTGAATCATTTTGTAAAAGACTAGAGTAGCTGCTCGGACCACTCCAAGCATAACCAACACCAAGCGTAGTTGAATTACCTAGAATAGGAACTTTAGGTTTAAAACAATTCAATGTATCATCTATTAAACTTGCCGTTGCATTTGGTCTCGGCCAAATAGTAATATTTAGCGAAACTGTATCACTCACCGAGCCACAAGTTGAATTTGTAAATACTTTTAGCTTCCCGGATGTTGCACCGCTTGCGAAATTAATGGAAGCTATGTTATTTGTAAAAGAAATTGTTGCTCCCGTACCCGTGTACGACCAAAAATAAGATGACGCATACGTAAAAGGCGAAATACTAAATGCAACATTATTTGTTTGTTCACAGATAGAAGCCGTTGCTGTTGAAATTAAATTATTAGTCATGATTGGCGGCAAACAATAAGAATCGAGCCTAAATGCACCACCACTTCTGTCGGAAACATATAATCTGTTTCTTCCACTTTCAAACATATAATCATCAACCAAATTTATTGAAATGGAAAATGGAAAAGTCCAATTCATAAGTGAGTTCGTACTAAGATCAACCGCTTTTAAAATGGAATTACCTCCGGGATTTACAACTGTGCTATTAATGGTTGTAAATTTTCCTAAAGCAAACAAATAGTGATCGTACACTTCTATTTTTTCAACATTATCATTAAAAGAAGGCGTTCCTGTTTGTAAATTACCTGCCAGATCAAAAACAGCATAGTGGTTTCTGGTTTGCAATTTGGCCGAAGTGAAATTTCCTGCAATATGGATCCTTCCATTATAGAATTCCATATCCTTGATAGAATCATTTAACTGAAAATTTAATGGGACAATTTGTCCGTTAGTCAGATCAATACTTGTACTATTAACTTCAATAGGATTTGAAGCTGCGTCTAGAACAGTAAATGCGCCCGCCAAATATAATCTGTTACCGTCAAGTTTTGCAATGGCGACATCACCATAAATATATCCATTCAATAAAGTAGAACAATCAATTGTATTAAAAGTTAGCAACGCACCTGTATTTCTATTTCGTATTTCTAAGATCTGACAAGATCCGCCATCATCTGTAATTGTAAAAACGGAATCATTCCGCATAACAGAAGCAACAACAGTTTGTGATGCCGCGGGAGTATAAATCCACGCCATTGAAAACGCCGGCACATTGAACCGCTTTAAATATCTGCTATCATTTATATTAAGTCCGTTACTACCATATTGCATTTCCTTTGTAATAACCTCCTGCCCAAATGGATTATATTGTGTAAAAACAGCGATAATGTTAGTGCTTAAATTTACATATGATAAACCGCTGTAAACATTACTTGGTCCTACCCCACAAATGCAAGACGATTGTAAATAAAGTCTGTTATTTATGCTATCATCAGCAACTGCATTGCAATGTGTATTTGCAGGAAATGGTCCGGTTGCTGAAAATGTTACAGTGGTAATAACTTGTGATCGCGTAGTGAGACAAAATAAAACTAAGACAAATAATAAAATTTGGTTTGAATGATATTTTATAGATCCCTTCATGAAAAGCAAAAAACAATTTTGGACTATAAAGCTATTAAATTATAGGTAAGAAAATAGTTTTGAGAAAGGAAATTGATAGAAAAGGTAGAATTACCTTTTTATTTTCCGGGTAGAAATACCTTTTCGAAAAAAAAAGATCATCAATACTGCTCTTTCTTATTAGGGAAATCTTTGCTTTTTACATCTTTAATGTATTGCGAAAAAGCTTTGCCCATGCTATCGTAAAGATTTAAATAGCGGCGTAAAAACCGCGGAGAGAATTCTTGTGTCATGCCGAGCATATCATGTGTAACCAGAACTTGTCCATCGCAACCACCACCGGCACCAATACCAATAACAGGAATGCTTAATTCTTTTGCGACTTTAGCTGCTAATGTTGCAGGAATTTTTTCCAGAACAATTGCAAAACAACCTGTGTCCTCCAATAAATGTGCATCAGCAATTAATCGTTTAGCTTCATCAGCTTCCTTTGCACGCACGGTATATGTTCCGAATTTATAAATACTTTGTGGTGTTAATCCTAAATGTCCCATTACCGGAATTCCGGCGCTTAACACTCGTTCAACAGAATCTTTAATTTCTTTTCCGCCTTCCATTTTCACAGCGTGTGCGCCGCTCTCTTTCATTATTTTGATAGAAGTATTCAAAGCTTCCTTCGAGTTTCCCTGATAAGTACCGAATGGAAGATCCACAACTACTAAAGCTCTATCTATAGCTCTGATAACCGAACTGGCGTGATAGATCATTTGATCTAATGTGATTGGCAATGTAGTTTCATGTCCGGCCATAACGTTACTGGCGCTGTCTCCAACTAAAATAACATCAATACCAGAATGGTCGATGATCTTCGCCATGGTATAATCGTAAGCGGTAAGCATGGCAATTTTTTCGCCCTTGCGTTTCATTTCCAGCAACACATTCGTGGTAACTTTTTTTACCTCTTTTAGTTTGGGATTATTTTTTTTACCGGGCATAAGCTTTAAATTATTTTGAGATCTGTTTTTTCGGAGGTCAGAGTCATGCTGAGCTTGCCGAAGCTAAAAAC